>PLST01000286.1:1804-2816 GCA_003164255.1 Acidobacteriaceae bacterium
ACGCGCTGGGTGAAGTACTGGGGAGAGATATACTTGCGACCGTCGAAGCCTAATTTGAAGGAGTGTTTTCCCTTGGAATAGCTGACGTTATCGCTCAATTCGTAGGTATTTTGGACGCCGCCGGAAGGNNCTTGCCAAAGTAACGGCTGTAGCCGAGGCGCGCCTCATT
Source organism: Acidobacteriaceae bacterium (assembly GCA_003164255.1). Lineage (GTDB taxonomy): Bacteria > Acidobacteriota > Terriglobia > Terriglobales > Acidobacteriaceae > Telmatobacter. The sequence continues at coordinate 1,974 of PLST01000286.1, forward strand.
GAGGAGATTTGGGGTGAATGTGTGGAATTCGCTGATGGACGCGAGGTGATAACGGTTGGGCGCAGTACCCCAGAACACGGGGAGCACGGCAGCCGTGTCAGGACCGTCGGCCAGGTTGTAGATGTAGCGCCCCCGGATCTGGTCTTTCTCCGAGATATGGTAATCAATCGCGGTAGTCAGAAAGTCCTTGTTTTCGTAGGAGCCGAATGACTTGTTGTAATCGCCCAAGGCGATAACTTCGTTGTTGTTTCCTACGGTGATGGTGGGGGTAGCGCAATTGTTTGTGGTTGATCCGCCGACGGGCGCATATTTGAGCAGTTGAGCGAGGTTGGTTGCCGACAGGCCTGTCGCGGCGTTTAGCGCAGTAACTCCAGCTGCCGTGGGGGTGCACAACTGGTCAGTGCCGCCCGTTGAACCGATTGGATTCTTCTCGTAGTCTGCGTAGAAGAAGAGTTTGTCGCGCAGAATTGGGCCGCCGACGCCGCCACCAAAGAGGTTGTTGTCGTAGCGGGGCTTCTGCGGAATTGAGTTCGCGTTGAGCGTGTCGACAGCGTCCAGGTTGCGGTTCTGGAAGTACTCGTAGGCGCGCCCGTGGAACTGGTTGGTGCCGGTCCTGACGGTCAGGTTGAAGTGACCTGCGTCGGAGTGTCCGAATTCGGCCGAGTAAACGTTGGTGAGAAGGTTGAACTCGGCAACCGAGTCGGGATTGACTTGTAGGAGCGGCCCGCTAACTGTTTTGTCGTTATTGTCGATGCCTTCGATCGTGAAATCGTTGTTCTGCGGACGCTGGCCGCCAATCGAGGGACCTGTACCGATGCCGGTACCACCCGACGTACCGACGCC
>PLST01000286.1:2895-3966 GCA_003164255.1 Acidobacteriaceae bacterium
GTTATCGAGATGTCATAAGTCCCAACTTGAAGGGCTGGGACGTTGTAAACGCCGCTGGAGTTTGTTACAGCCGAGACAGATACGCCCGTGCCCGTGTTGGTGACTACAACACTGGCGCCTGCGACCGCTGCATCGGAAGGGTCGGTGACAGATCCGGTGATCTGTCCACTGACAGACTGACCCCAAGCAGCAAAACTGCTGCCGACCAACAGGACGGCAAGCATGCTGACTGCGAGAAACGCGTTCTTGAACCGGAATGAAAGCATTTAACTCCTCCAAGGTGATTTGGGAATCGGTATAGCCGAATCGAAGCTTGCCGACTCTCGAATTTTGCTGTTCTGGCCCGGCGGGGTTGAACCCGCCTTGCCGGTAGTTCACAAGAGAAACAAGAGCTAGAAGATTGCTTGAAGCTAATGAAGTAATAGCCACCCCGCGCGACCTGTGGATCGCGGGGTGGAATTCCGATAGCGTGCATGGTTACGCAAGTGTTAAAGGCACGAGTGATGCCATTCTTTGGGGGTGAAAGAAAATTCTTCCGGCGGTTGAAACCAAAGTACTTAGGAGGATGAATTCCGGGCTCCGTGGAGCGGCGAGATATGAATATCTGTAGAAAATTCTGAAAATATCCCAAATACGGGCAGCGGCTTCCGCTTTCGGGAGATTTCCTGGAGGGGTTTTTCGGTGTTTTTGAGGGCAGAAACCGGGCCGCGGAGGGCCGGATTCGGGTTGTTTGAAGGGCCGCGCAAATTCCTCAGGTTGTGCGGGTTGGGATATGCTCCTTGGCATGCAGATTACGCTGGCGGCGATCGGAAGCCGGAGCACACAAAAAGACGGGCTGGAGCCGTTGGTCCAGGGCTACCTGGAACGCTGCTCGGCCTGGGCCCAGTGCCGGTCAGAGGTCTTCAAGACGGAAGAGGCGCTGCTTGAGTGGCTGGGCCGGCAACAGGGGCGGACGCAGGCAAAAGTGGTGATGCTGGACAGCCGCGGGCGAAAGATGACGTCAGAGGCCTTTGCGGGGTGGCTGGGGGCCAGACGCGATGAGGGGAGCCAGCACTTGGTTTTCGCCATCGG
>PLST01000286.1:4001-5733 GCA_003164255.1 Acidobacteriaceae bacterium
CAGTGGACAGGTCCGGCGAGAGCGGACTGCGAAATATAAGTGGAAAGGGACGATGAGCGAATCACGGCGGGGATTGCTTTTGATCAACACTGGACCCGGGAAGGGGAAGACGACAGCCGCGCTGGGAACGGCGATGCGCGCGGTGGGCAACGGGATGCGGGTTCTGATGCTGCAGTTTCTGAAAGGGTCCTGGCACTACGGGGAGCTGGATGCGGCGGCGGCGTTCGGAGAGAATTTTGTTTTGAAGCAGATGGGGCGCGGTTTTGTGAAGGTGGGCGGGGCTGAGACCGACCAGGAGGACGTGCGGATGGTGGAGGCCGCATGGGCCGAGGCGCGCGAGGCGATCTACTCCGGCGAGTGGGACATGGTGGTGCTGGACGAGATTAACTACGCGATCAATTACAAGATGCTGGACCCTGAGGTTGTGGCGGAGGCGCTGCGCGGACGGCCGGAGATGGTGCATGTGATCCTGACGGGTCGCAATGCGCATCCACTTTTGGTAGAGCTGGCCGATACCGTGACCGAGATGCGGGAAGTGAAGCACGCTTACACGAAGGGGATTCTGGCGCAGCGCGGCATTGAGTATTGATATCGGCGAGCGCAAGCAGAAGTGTACGGAGAAAAGGAGACAGACCTTGGAGGCAATCAGACTGCATCGCTGGAAAGAGATTGAGCCTGAACAGATGAATCCGCTGACGACGCGGCAGTACGTGGTGGGCACCAACACAATGCTCGCGCGGCTGGAGCTGAAAAAGGGCGCTCATGTGCCGCTGCACAGCCACATGCACGAACAGATCAGCCATGTAGTGGAAGGAAAGCTGGAGTTTCTGCTGGAGGGGAAGTCCGTGATGGTGGGGGCCGGCGAAGTTTTGTGTATACCGCCGCATGTGCCCCACGCAGTGAATACGCTGGAAGACTCAGTGGCGCTGGACATCTTTAATCCTCCACGTCAGGATTGGATTGACGGGGACGACGCGTATCTGCGCGGGTGAGGGAGGCGTGAGCCTTGGGCCAAGTTTAGGAAGTCAGCATGTCAGAGGAAGGGCCCGTGGCTAAAGCCACGCCTTCTGAGAGGAGGTTCTTCAGGGGCTGAAGGCCCCTGCTCCCTCCGTCAATGCAGACGCAAGGCGCAATTTGGGTGCAATCCGTTTACAATTGGGTTCGGTATGTCCTGGTTCAAGCGCGAGAACGGCGAATACGAGTCAGTGCCTGTCCCCGAGAACGGTGGGGATGCAGGCGAGAAGAACGTGCGCACCGAAGGGCTTTGGATCAAGTGCCTGGGCTGCCGCGCGGTGATCTGGAAGGCGGAGCTTGAAGCCAACCTGAATGTGTGTCCCAAGTGCCAACACCACTTCAAACTTGGCGCACGGCAACGGATTGAGCTGCTTCTGGAGCCCGGATACGAGCTTGTGGACATGGGGCTGCGGTCCAACGACCCCTTGAACTTTACCGATGTGAAGCCCTACAAGGTGCGACTGCGCAATGCGCAGGAGGCAACAGGGCTGGACGACGCGATTGTGAACGCTGTGGGGCAGATGGGCCCCCACTCAGTGGTCCTAAGCGCGATGGAGTACGCATTTATCGGCGGATCGATGGGCGCCGTGGTGGGCGAGACGATTGCACGCGCCGTGGACCGCGCGCGGTTGGGGCGCAAGCCTTTGATCGTGGTAGCGGCCTCAGGCGGAGCGCGCATGATGGAAGGCGTGGTGAGCCTGATGCAGATGGCCAAAAT
>PLST01000286.1:5748-6079 GCA_003164255.1 Acidobacteriaceae bacterium
TTTCAACGCTCGGAGTTTCTGCTGGAAAAGGGTTTTCTGGACGCGGTGGTGCACAGGCGTGATCTGCAGAACTACTTGATCAGGGCACTGGATTTTATGAAGAAGTAAGTTGCACAAGAGGAAAGCAAAAGCCCCGGTCAGTTGACCGGGGCTTTTTAATTTGGGTACACGGCGCGCGGTGCGCGGATCAGATGCGCATGGGCATCAACACGTAGCGGTACTTGTACTCCGCGTCGGGATCTTCGGGGCGCATCTGGCCGGCTGCCTGCGAGTCCTTGAACTCCAGCCGCACCTCGCCCTCGTTGTTCAGCGCTTTGAGGAAATCCAGAAT
>PLST01000432.1:0-4533 GCA_003164255.1 Acidobacteriaceae bacterium
TCAACCTGCTCGACATGAATACGGAATGGAAGCCGTCCTCAACAGAAGGCGTGTTTGAAGGGCACGATCGGGCAACGGGCGCAATCAAGGGTACCGGCACTCGCGTCGACCTGGTCTTTGGTTCAAACTCCCAGCTCCGGGCAATCGCTGAAGTCTATGCAAGCAACGATGCAAAGGCCGTGTTTGTGAAGGACTTCATCGCTGCGTGGAGCAAGGTGATGAACCTCGATCGCTTCGACATTGCCTAAGTTGCCTTGCTTGAGTTGGGCGAGTCTGTTGTTTGGATCGGAAGACTGAATCAAGTGGTTCTTAACTTTTCGCGCGGGCCGAATTGCGGCTCGCGCGATTCTTTTTGCAATCGCAGATTCGGCGCAGAGGGCGAGCGGTGTCCCTACGGGACTCCGGATGAATGGTTGGTTGACGGTCCCCCACGCTGAAGCGGGGCTACAGCGGTTTCGATTCTGCTCTTTACACAAACGTAGAAGCCAAGTGGCATTTTCNNATTTTCAAACCGCAACACTTGAATCGAAACCGCTCTGGCATCCGCTGCGCCTGCGGCGCGAGTTGAGTGCATGTAATCCCACCCTTGCCGAAGGGCCGGCCCGGCAAGGATGGGGCCCACCAAGTCCCCTGGGATGTGAACGGTTGGCCCCCCGAACCATATGACGAACCTCACCCGGCATTCTCTATCAGATGTGCGCCTGAAGGGATTTCCGGTCGTGCCTCAGCAGCTTGTGAGCGAGCCGGTTTGGGAGTTTCTACGGCAAAACAATTCCGGCCGTTGGCCTTGGCGCGATAGAGGGCGATATCTGCGCATCTCATCAGATTATCCGCATCGAGATCCGCTCCGGACGCGGTGCAAACCCCAACGCTGACTGAAACCCGCACCGTCTGATCCGCCAGGTGAATGGGGACCGCCAACGTCTCCACGATCCGTGCGGCGGTTCTCTCCGGCACGTGGGAATCGCTCAGACCGGGGAGCAACACAACAAATTCGTCCCCTCCCAGCCTGCAGACAGTATCTTCGTTGCGCACGGCGTCTTGAAGGCGGCTTGCCGTGACTCGCAAGACTTCGTCTCCTGCCGGATGGCCGTGGGTGTCGTTGATCTCCTTGAACCGATCCAGGTCCACCATCAGCACCGCCAACCTTTTGCGATGTCTGCTGGCGCTCACCAGCGCCATGCCCAGACGGTCCTGGAGCAAGAGGCGTGTGGCCAGTCCGGTCAAAGCATCGTGCAGTGCCATATGGCGGAATCGTTCTTCGCTTTCGCGGAGGAGAGTCGTCTGTTGCGCGACGCGCCTTCTCAGCGCCACCACCCAGGCCAGAACCGCCGTGGTGCCCACCAGCACAAAGGCCAGGAGAAGAAACGCATGCCCCGTCGTCCACCAGGACACACGATCGACCACCACCAGATCGGCGGGCGAGCGCAACAGAATCTGAAATACCTTGGGATCCCAGAAATTGCGCGCCGACCGGCTCTCGGAGATGAGGCAAACGCCCGTAAGTTGAATCTCGCGGGCGTTTTTCAAGCCGGCCAGTTCCTCCTGCCTGTATTCCGCTGGAAGGATGGCCGAGAAGACTCTATTTCCATCCGTGACCAACAGTGTGTCCTTGTCCGCTTCATGCTGCACCTCGATCAGCCGGCCTTTGATGCGAACCAGTTCGTCGACAAAATCACCGGAGGACGCGTCTTTAGTGGTCACAAATCGGGGCTCAGGCACGGGCGCCGTGCCCAGCCGTTTGAAGATCGCATCGTCCAGGGCGTCCGTGGAGGCGTCCAATGAACGATACCCAACCGCATCCACAAGCTCGCCGGGCTTGAGCAAGGTGGGCTCCGTGCTGGTGATGCTCGCGCCCTGGGAACCATCGTGGATGAAGACGCTACGTCCCCAACGAGCGATAACCACGCCGTGGACGCGAATCAGATCGTCTGGAGTGGACCCGGGCGTAAAGTCAACGATCCGCATGATCGGCGTCAAAGGAAGGGAAAAAGGATCGCTGGGTGCGGGCTTGAGAACCTGGATGCTTTCGATACTGGGCGCATACACGGCCAGGAAGACGGCCTGGCGGCGCTTGTTGACGAGCGCCCCCCCTGCGGCGCTCACACGGACCCGCGCGCCGATGAGGCGCTCGAACTTCTCCTTGGGCGCCGCAACCGTCACGGCGTCGATTTGCCAACGCCCTGCGTTCACAATCAACGACAGGGTTCCGTCCTGAAGAGCCGCCGATCGCACTGTGCCTTCGATTGCAATCCACTGCCCGTCATACTCGCCGGTCGATAAGCGGTCCAGGTTCACCACCGGGGCAGGCGGCAGCGGCCGTTCCTCCACAATCTGCAATACCGCTTGGTCGACAATGGGCTTGTACTCGCCGGGCCCTGAGAAGCCCTCTATATCGAGCACGATTCCGGGATGAATTGCAGCCGTAAGGGGGACATGATTCTTTGTCTGCACATAGACGCCCGAGACTCCGTCATAGGCCCAAAAGCCGTACCAATCTGCGAAACATACAACGCAAACGGCTCGCAGGTGCACCGGATAGTGCAGTTGGGCTTGCGAACGGGTAAGACTGTGAATGGCTTTAGCCGTGGTCAAGATCGGCAGAGAGGCCTTGGAACCGGGCGACTTGGCGCTGGCTGCTGGATCACTTGATACGTCCGTTGCGCGGTGTGTGGGCAGGCTGCCCTGCAACTCGGCCAGAGATGACGCAGTCGCCGCCGTCGCCACCCAAGGAGGATCCAGCCGGCAAAGAGCCAAAACCAAGCCGGCAAACGCAAGAGCTCGAAGGCCGCCAGGTAAAAGACGGTCGTTCGCCTCTTTGTTGCCGCGAGGGCCCGCCGCTTCCTTCGTCCCAGCGCGCGTAATCCCTTCGCACTTTCGGATCGTTACCAGGTGGTTAACTCTCAAAATCGCCGCTGTTCTCCCTATGGCGTGCCCACAATGAACGCGGGTGTATCGGGATTATCGGCAGATACAGTCAGTGGCATCACTTTTTACGGATGGTACCGCCCGTTGCGGGGAGCGGAGCCTTGAGTTGTTCCCGGCGGCTGCCCCGGCCAACGAGGCACATCAAGACCGATTCAACCTGGATCCGGCTCTCGGTCGGTTTGTCGCCCGACCGGACAGCCGCCCAACCGGAAGTTGTACATAGGAAAATGGCTTAACGCTGCTCGAAGCCCCCAAAGCGAAGCAGCAGATTGCGCGATCGCGGGCGCGGAGCCCGAGTTGCAGAATGTAATTGGAGCGGACGGCAGCATTCATCCATTGCCAGCGCAGGGTGCCTCAAATGCGGTGCGATGACTGTGCATAAAGAGGCTCGCAATGATTAGGAAATCCCGATTTTTGGGGTTAGAAAATCCCCATTTTGGAATCAATTTTAATGATTTTGCAATATCAGGAATTCCGGACTCCCTTATCCACAAAAACCCCCTCTTGCGACGTTGACCCTGCCCTAAGCTCTCCTTAGAGTCAAGATGCGGGTGGCAAGTTTGGTGCTGTGCAGACGGCGTTTCGGCGCTCGATGCGTCGAGACATCCACACCCGCACACGGGCCGATAAAGACGGAGTAAGAATGCTGAAACTAAAGAAGATCCACGTCCTGGGATTCAAGAGCTTTTGCGACCGCACGGAAATCTCCGTGGCCGGAACGGGCATTGCAGTGGTGGTGGGCCCGAACGGATGCGGCAAGTCGAACATCCTGGACGGAGTGAGCTGGGTGCTGGGCGAGCAGAGCGCGAAATCACTGCGCGGCACGCACATGCAGGACGTGATCTTTGCGGGAACGCGCGAGCGCAAGGCGCTGGGCATGGCTGAAGTGACGATCACGATGATCGATCCCGACGCCTATGAAGGGCCGGTCGCAGTAGACCCTGAGGTCGTTGTCGAGCACGACGGGCCCCTGGACTGGGACGAAGCGGAGCTAAGGCGCGGCAAAGCAGCCGAGGCCGAAGAGATCATCAATGCCGAGCAGCCGGGACAGGTGATCGAGGACGATGAGCAGGATGAGTCGCGCATGACAGGCGAAGGTCCGCAGGCGGTGGTGCTGAAGATTCGCCGGCGCCGCTTTCACCGCACTCCGCAGAAGGGCGAAGTGGTCATCACCCGCCGGCTGTTCCGCACGGGGGAAAGCGAATACCTGCTGAATGGCAAGCTGTGCAGGCTGCGCGATATTCAGGACATCTTTATGGGCACAGGCCTGGGCCCGGAGAGCTACGCGATCATCGGCCAGGAGCGCATTGGCCAACTGCTGAGTTCAAAACCGCACGACCGCCGCGCCATTATTGAAGAAGCTGCCGGGATTACGCGCTTCAAGACGAAGAAGCGTCTGGCGGAATTGCGGCTTGAAAGCGCCAAGCAGAACCTGGCGCGCGTGGATGACATTTTTGAAGAAGTGACGCGGCAGATGAATTCGCTGAAGCGGCAGGCGGCCAAGGCCGAACGGTTTGCTGCGGTGCGCGATGAGTTGCGCGGAAAGCTGCGCGTGGTGCTGGCCAGCCGCATGGCCCTGATGGATGCGGACCAGTCGCGGTTGAA
>PLST01000432.1:4561-5818 GCA_003164255.1 Acidobacteriaceae bacterium
AGCAACACGGAACGCGTGGGCGAACTGGAAGCGCGCATTGCGGCCTCGGGCGCCGAGCTGGAGCAGACGCGCACGCAACTGACCGGGATTGCCGAAGAACGAAAGCAGCAGCGCAGCTTTCTTGAGTCGGCTGCCGGCGAGGCCAGCGAATTTCGGCACAAGGTGGAGGCGCGCCAGCAGGAAGCGCGCACCGCCGCTGAAGAAGTGTTCAACGCCGAACGGCAGTTGGAGCAAGGCCGCCGCCACACCATGCAGTTGCTCACACTGAGCGGCAACGCGCGCAACTTTACGGCGCAAGGCGAAGAGAGCCTTGCTGCCCTCGAACGCGAGGCGGAGCGGCTGCAATCGGAAATTGCCCAGGCACGCAACGAGCAGGAGAATCTGGGCGTGGAAAGCGGGCAGGCGCGGTTGCGCTTTGAGTCCGCCGGCGATGAGCTCAAGCGCCTGGAGAGCGAAATTGCCGCTCTGCGTGAGCAACTGCAGGCCAAGCGCGCCGCTGAAAGCGCGAAACGCGCCGAGGCCAACCAATTGCGCGGCGAGCAGGCGGCCACGGCGGGACGCAGGGATTCGCTTGAAGCGCTGATCAAGAATCACAGCTACTCCACCGACACGGTGCGGCGGTTGCTGAAGCCGGGCGCGCTGGGCCAGAACACCGCACCGGTGGGTACGCTTGCTGACTTTCTTGAAGTGAGCGGCGCATACGAAGGCGTGGTGGATGAGTTTCTTCGCGAAGAACTGAACTATGTGGTCGTGGAGAATTGGGGCGACGCTGAAGAGGGCGTTCGGTTGCTGAAGACCGGAGACGGGCGAGCGACTTTCCTGATTCACTCTGACGCGCAGGGAGCGCTTTTTGAGTCGGCGCCGGATGTCGTCAACGAGCCCGGGCTGATGCCGCTTCGCGACGCGATCAAGGTGCTGAATGGACTGGGCCGCTCGCTTGAGACGATTCTGCCGAAGCTGCGCCACAGTTACCTGACGGAAAATCCCGACGACGCGCAACGGCTTGCGTCGCGCTATCCCTATGCGTACTTCCTCACGCCGGGCGGGGAGTGCTTCCACAATGCGACGGTGACCGGCGGCAAGCCGGCGAGCCAGGGTCCGCTGGTGTTGAAGCGCGATTTGCGCGATGCCGAAAACAAGCTGGCGACTCTTGATGCAAACTTGGCGCAGGCGGAGACGGAAGCAGCCATCCTGGTGCGGACGATCGACGAGCTGACCACCCAGCTTGAGGCACGGAGCGAGCAGCGGCGGCTGGCG
>PLST01000538.1:0-1011 GCA_003164255.1 Acidobacteriaceae bacterium
GGGCCTGATCACCTCGGTTTTTCAAGCGGTTAGAGCTGTTCCAGAGTTGACATGCCCGGCAGCGAAGGGAGGCGTTTTCTTAAGGAAAACGTCACTTGGCAACCCGGTTCCGGTGTTCAGCAACTCTGGAAACGCGGTATTCGCTCTCCAGCGTCCGGAAAACTTCTCCGGTGACCCTCGATTTGGCACACCTTGCGAACGGAATTCTATGGCGACTGATGTTGTGAGCAGCACCCCCATGCAGCACGGCGACAACGATAGCTACACCGGCGAGAACATCAAGGTTCTCGAAGGACTGGAAGCGGTACGCTTGCGCCCAGCCATGTACATCGGCTCGACCGGCGAAATGGGGTTGCATCACCTGGTCTACGAAGTTGTCGATAACTCTGTGGATGAGGCTCTGGCGGGCTACGCCACGAAAATCGACGTCGTCATCCATGTGGACAACTCCATCACCGTTGTGGACGACGGCCGCGGCATTCCCGTGGACATGATGGATCTGCCAGGCGGCGACCGGTTGCCGGCCGCGCAAGTGGTGCTCACCAAGCTGCACGCCGGCGGCAAATTCGACGCTTCAACGTACAAAGTCTCCGGCGGCCTGCACGGGGTGGGCGTGAGCTGCGTGAATGCGTTGAGCGAGGAGTTCGAGGTGGAGATCTGGCGTCCGGAAAGGCCGGGCGAGGCCAGCCACACCTACGAGCAGAGCTACTCGAAGGGTGTTCCCACTTCGAAACTGCTGAAGACCGGCACCAGCAAGCGCCGCGGCACCAAGGTGCACTTCCTGCCCGACAAGAGCATCTTCGTCACCGCCGAGTTCAACTACGACACGTTGGCCCAGCGCCTGCGCGAGATGGCTTTCCTCAACAAGGGCCTGGAGATTACGCTGACTGACGAGCGCACCGCCGACCCCAAGACCGGGGAAGCGCGCCGCGCCGAATTCCGTTACGCCGGCGGCATCTCCGAGTTCGTCAAGCACCTCAATCGCGGCAAGAGTGTGCTGCACGACAAGCC
>PLST01000538.1:1139-2913 GCA_003164255.1 Acidobacteriaceae bacterium
GGCCTTCGTCAACGAGCGCCTGGGAATGTATCTCGAGCAGAATCCTCCTGTGGCGCGCCGCATTATCAACAAGGCGATTGAAGCGGCCCGCGCACGCGAGGCGGCCCGCAAGGCGCGCGACCTGACGCGGCGCAAAGGCGCGCTCGATGGTGGCGGCTTGCCCGGTAAACTGGCCGACTGTAGCGAGCGCAATCCCGAACGCTGCGAACTCTANNTTCCAGGCTATCCTGCCGCTCAAGGGCAAAATTCTGAACGTGGAGAAGGCGCGCTACGACAAGATGCTCGGGCACGAAGAAATTCGCGCCATGATCACCGCGCTCGGGTGCGGCATCGGCAAGGACGATTTCGATCCGGCCAAGGTCCGCTACGGAAAAATCATCCTGATGACCGACGCCGACGTGGACGGCTCCCACATTCGCACCTTGCTGCTCACGTTCTTCTTCCGCCACATGACCGAGCTCATCAAGCGCGATCATGTGTATATCGCGCAGCCGCCGCTTTACAAGATCAAGAAAGGGCGCTTTGAGCAGTACATCAAGGACGACCGCGAATTTGTGAAGGTGATGGTGAAGCGCGCGTCGGAAGGCATGGTGGTGCGCCACGGAGAGACCGCGAGCCGCATCGAAGGCGCCGANNGTGGACAAGCGCATCCGCAACGAAAAACTGACCGAGATGCTGGCCCGCGCCGAGCTGAAGAATCGCGCCGATTTTTCGTCAAAGGACGGCAAAGGAATTCCCGACAAGATTGCCGATCTGCACGCGAAGCTGGTCGAGCTTGCCGATGAGTTCCAGTTCAAGGTGAACAAGCCGGTGGAGGACGAGGAGCACCACACCTGGTCCGTCTGCTATACCGACGCCCAGGGCGCCACGCGTTGCATTGACTGGACGCTCGCTTCCAGCCCCGAATTCCGCCAGATGATGGCGAAGTACTCGCTCATCAAAGAGTTTCTCGAGCCGCCTTTCCTGGTGGAGTATGCGGTCAAAACTGCCGCGGCCGCATCGGACGACGAGGAAGAAACGGAAGGCGCCGAGGCCAAGACTGAAACCAAGACTCCCGCTCGCACCGCACGCAACCTGCGTGAGCCGGTAGAAAAGCAGACCGCCCGCGAGCTCTTCGCCTACATCGTGGAGCAAGGCAAGAAGGACTACCAGGTGCAGCGCTACAAAGGCCTGGGCGAGATGACGGCCACGCAGCTTTGGGAAACCACCATGGACCCCGAGCACCGCACCTTGCTCTCAGTGAAGCTCGAGGACATTGCAGAAACCGAGGCCATCTTCACCACTCTCATGGGCGAAGACGTGGAAGCTCGCCGCAAATTCATCGAAGACAACGCGCTGGACGTAAAGAATCTCGACATCTAACGATGCAGGGCGCGAAGGCTGGATCCTGGGCGAGTCTGATTGCAATGCAAACGAGAATGGTGCCCGATAGGCAATGTTCGAGTATTTGCTTGGGCAGCCTATCCGCAGAACCCATCGGCAACCTGCGTTAATCGGTCTGCCTTCCCCGCTCTAGTTTGGTGGTATCGTAGCCCTTGGCCGCCAGGCGGCTTGTAATTTCGGCATAAAGCTTGTCATCCATTTTCGCAGTGCGGCTCAAAATCCATAGATACTTCCGGCTCGGTTCGCCGACTACAGCGTACTCGTAGTTCGGGCTCAGGTCGATAATCCAGTAATCCCCAAAGAACGGCCAGAAGAATGTCACCTTAAGCTTTGACCCGGTCTTCCGGTCAACAACCTGAGCCCAGCCGTTCGCTTGGGTTAGCTTGCCTTC
>PLST01000538.1:3000-3353 GCA_003164255.1 Acidobacteriaceae bacterium
GCACTAATTTACAACGGGAGCACCCACACAGTAGCAACACCACGCGACTGAGCAGTCAGCCCCGGTGCAAAGCAGCTTGAGTTCCTGCGCTACCTACGTTGTCAACTGAAGTTGCGATTTCGCCATTTCTGCCACTTCTTTAGCCCCCTTGGCATAGAGCGCCTCTTCATCGGGAGCAAGCGCGTACAGCAGCTTCAGAAACTCTCCCGCATGAACACGCTCCTCGTCCGCTATGTCTTTGAGCACTGCCACGGCAAGTTTGTTTTCGGTTGACTCTGCAAGCTGCATATACATCTGAGTCGCTTCGTACTCAGAGGCGACCATAAAGCGAATCGCTCTGACGAGTTCCTCGT
>PLST01000503.1:0-1478 GCA_003164255.1 Acidobacteriaceae bacterium
GGGATCGAACTTCACGTAGCGGCCTACGAAAAGATCGACGCATCCATCCTTGTCGTAATCGAGCCAGGTGGAACTGATCGCCCAGCCGTCCACATTGCTCCCGGCCTTCTTGGTCACATCGGTGAAGTGGCCGTTGCCGTCGTTGTGATAGAGAATCGTCTTGCCGTAGCCGGTGACCAGCAGATCGACATATCCGTCGTTGTCATAGTCGGCCGCCGTCACGGCCATCCCATACATATTCGGATCAAGGCCCGACTGTTCCGTCACATCGGTAAAGGTGCCGTTGCCGTTGTTGCGATAAAGATGATTGTGCGGCGGCGTTGCGGGCTTTTCATTGAGCGGATACGGATGCATCGAGTCGTCCAGAGGCCGCCCGTTGACCACGTAGAGAGACTCCAGTCCGGAGTTGTTGTAGTCGAACCAGATGCATCCGGCGCCTGTTCCCTCAAGCAGCGATCCCAACTGCCGTGACCCGAAGCTGTTGGTATAGTGGATGCCCGCTTTATCGCTGGCGTCTTCAAAGCGAATGACAGGCGCCTGCGGTGCGGCAGACGGCGCTTGCGCGCCATGAGCGGACTGCGCAGGCGGCAGTGGAGCAGTTTGGGCCGCGGCCAAGGAAACAGCGCCGAATAAAAGAAGAAAGCGATAATCCATCTCAGTTGCCCCCCGGCGATTTCTGTTGCGCGGCGCCCGGTACATTCGCTCCGGTCAGATCAGCCGGCGTGGTGGAGCGCAGCAGCACGTCCGGCACGCGATTCTCCGACGCTCGCTCCGGCCCCGCATGGCAGCCCACGCAGATGCGCTGTTCGCCGCCGCGGATCCAGAACCACCCGCGTTCCTGCCGCACCACCGCGCCCTTGGCATTCAACAACGCAAAACGAATAGGCTTGTCGGCAGGAGTCTCCACGAAGAAGGAACCATCCCGCTCAACCGGCGCCGTACCCATAACTACCGTGTGGCCTTGAGCGTCCAGCATCTCCAACCGCACCGATGCGGGAGCAGATTTAAGATCGCCTTCGCGCGACTGCCGCGCATCGAGCGCAAGCATGTTGGCATAACTCCAGTCGTGCAGCCCCGAGGGATGACGCTTGGGCGTGATGCGCGGCGCAACCAGGACCGGCTCGACAAGATTCGCATCGCTGACGGCGAACACGGTTTGCAATGCAGGCGAGCCCGGCTTCCACAATTTGATTGCGTAATGCATGCCAGCCGCGGCCCGCGCGCTCACCAGCCATGCCCCCGATGCCGTCTCGGTAATTGCGCCAGCGTATTCGGCGTGCGGAGCGGCAACAGGAGTCTCAGTTGCCAGCGGCGATGTGAAACGCGCCAGCGAAGCTCCGTGCGTGAAAACCACATCGCCCGAGGCCAATTGTCTTCCTCCCCAACGCGCTCTGCCGTGATCGCAGCGGTACGACTCGACGCCCGAGCCATCGGCGTAGACCAAATAAAGTTCAGGCGTCGTGCCAGAGCCGAGGGGG
>PLST01000503.1:1520-3846 GCA_003164255.1 Acidobacteriaceae bacterium
CATCCGTCCACCCGGCAGATAGAACGGGCGCACGGCATCGGTTGTGGTTGCGATCAACTTACGCAAGGAGTGATTCGCCAGCGTCAATTCCCATATCTGCCACGGATCGCTCGCGGCTTGCTTGCCCGCGAACAGAACCGTCTTGCCGTCGAACGAAATGTTGGCGTCAGCGGAAGCCGCAAAGCCCGTCACCAGTGGTTCTGCCTTGCCTGCATGAACCAGCATGAGTTGCGCGCCCTTGGGAAAACGCTCTCCTCCGCGCAAAGCGGCAAGCGGCTCGTAAACGGGAGCGGCGGTGACAATGATGTCCGCGGATGGAGCCTGCGCCGCGTCGCGCAAAAAACCGCAAACCGGAAGTAGCAGGCCAATCGACGCGGCAGTCGCCAGAAATTTAGCCGGGAATCTCATCCAACAGCCTCCATGAAATAAGCCCCCACCGCCTCGCATCGCGGCTGTACCCGCTCGCGCTGCGTCATCCTTCGAAGAGCCAAATACGGATCGAGATCGGCCATCATCTCGTCGAATCCGGCAAAGTCCAGCGACTGCTCGCCGTCGCTCCATGCCTTATCCGGATTTGGATGCACCTCGACAAGCAGGCCATCCGCGCCGGCAGCCACGGCAATGCGCGCCAGCGCGGGAACCAGGTCGCGATGGCCTGACGCGTGGCTGGGATCGGCAATCACCGGAAGATGCGAGACCTGCTTGAGCAGCGCAATAGCGGCCGCGTCGAAGGTGTTGCGCATCGCCGTTTCAAAGGTGCGGATGCCGCGCTCGCAGAGAATCACCTGCGGGTTGCCGTGGTCGAGAATGCACTGTGCCGAGCGCAGCAGATCGGCCACCGTGGCCATCATGCCGCGTTTCAACAGCACTGGCCGCCCGGAATGCGCTGCCGCTTCCAGCAGCGAGTAGTTCTCCATGCTGCGTGAGCCGATCTGCAGAATGTCAGCATATTCGGCCACCAGCGGCACGTCTTCTTCAGACATGACTTCAGTCACGATGGCCAGGCCGCTTTCTTCCCGCGCGTGGGCCAGCATCTTCAGCCCTTCCAGGCCAAGCCCTTGAAATGCATAAGGGGAACTGCGCGGCTTGAAGGCGCCTCCGCGAAGAATGCGCGCGCCCGACCGGCGTACAGCTTCGGCGGTGGTCATGAGCTGTGATTCGGTTTCGACCGAACACGGCCCAGCCATCGTGACGAAGTCGCTGCCGCCGACTTCAAAATCGAGCACCGGCACAACTGTGTGCTGGTGGGTAGCGTCCTTGAGGACGCCAGGAGTTTCGGCAAACCTTTCTTGCCAACGTACGCGCACCCGCTGCGCTCCGATCCGGGGAAAGCTCAGACTACCGCGTTTGCGGATTACTTGCCTCAACCCAAAGATGGAGGTAAATAAGCGAAAGAAATGTGACCTACATCACACGACGGTAGTCAGGCGCGCGCCATGGGCGGCGGGCGATAGCCGAAGGCGCAATCGACAATGGATGCAATGCCGAGCGCCGTCTCATCCTCGAAGGGCCTGGCCACAATCTGCACGCCAATGGGCAGGCCTTCAGGCGATCGGCCCACCGGGACCACTGCCGCAGGTGCTGCCAGCGTGTTGAACCATTGCGTATGCCGCCAGGCGTCAAGGTATTCCACGGTGCGTCCATCGATGGTCCACGCTCTCTCGCCGTGACGAAAAGCCGGGACGCTGGCCACAGGGCAAAGCAGAACCGGAAATGCGCGCATTTCTTCGAGCATTTTTCCGCGCAGCACGTCGAGTTCCGCCCATGCATTGAGAAGTTGCGTGGGGGTTAGAGGCGGCGCCGACTCGGCAATCGACAGAAATTCCTTGAAGATGGGACTCAGCAGATGAGTTTTGCCTGCAATTTCAGGCGCGTAAAACATGGCGCCGCACTGCACAAAGAGCGTCCACCACAACTGCCGCAACGGCTCAAGCGAGCGCGGACGAAAGGGCTCAACCCGAAAGCCCGCATCGCCGAGAGCGGCCGCCGCGGAGCGGACGGCAGTGCGCGTTTCCGGCGTGACCGGCACAATTTCATCGTCCTCAAAGAACCCGATGGTATTGGCGCGCAGTTCATCGGGGCTCCGCTCGCGAAAGGCTATCGGCGGACTGTTGGGATCGAGCGGGTCCTGGCCACCAAGCGTTCGGAACAGCAGAGCGACATCGCGCATGGTTCGTGACATGGGACCGATTGCACCGAGAACCGAGAATGGGCCCACGCAGGGAGGCAAGTGTCCGCGGCCCGGAAAGCGTCCCGGCGACGGCTTGAAGGAGCAAATGCCGGTAAAGTGCGCAGGCACGCGAACTGAGCCGCCGCTATCGGAACC
>PLST01000503.1:3855-4299 GCA_003164255.1 Acidobacteriaceae bacterium
CAGTTGGTGGTTCCCAGAATCAGCGCACCTGCGTTTCTGAGGCGGCCCACCACCACGGCGTCTTCCGTGGGAATATCGCCTTTGCGATTGAGCGAGCCGATTTCGCAAAGGTAGCCCGCGGTGGCAATTGACGACTTGATAGTGATCGGCAAGCCATGCAGAGGGCCGCGCGGAGTTTTGGTCGAATCGAGTTGTCGCGCCTGGGCACGCACGCGATCGGCATCAAAGTCCACCAGCGCATTCAGCGCCGGGTTGAGCCGCTCGATCTGGCGGATGTGCGCCTCGGCCAGTTCAACAACTGAAATCTGACCGCTCCGCACCAGCTCAAGCTGCTCAACGGCAGGGCCCAGGACAACTTCACTCCCCAGCGAAGCGTCACTCATGGCCGCGTCCCCGGCGCTGGCGTAATCGCTCGGTCGTCCTGCGGCGTGGACAGCAACTGCT
>PLST01000351.1 GCA_003164255.1 Acidobacteriaceae bacterium
ACATCGAGTTTCAGATGCTGGCCGATGAGCACGGCAACGTGGCCTCCCTCTTTGAGCGCGAGTGCTCCATCCAGCGTCGCCATCAAAAGCTGATTGAAGAAGCTCCATCGCTCCAGGTCACGCCCAAGCTGCGTGAAGAACTGGGCCGCACGCTCTGCCGTTGCCTGTCTGAGATCGGCTACCAGAATGCCGGCACCGTGGAATTCCTTATGGACGCGAGCCATCAGCTCTACTTCATCGAGATGAACACGCGCATCCAGGTGGAGCACCCAATCACCGAGGCCATCACCGGTGTTGACATGGTCAAGGCTCAATTGAGGGTTGCCTCGGGAGACCGGCTCAGCGACATCCTGCCGCCCAAGCTTGAAATTCGCGGCCATTCCATCGAGTGCCGCATCAACGCCGAACATCCCAGAAAGTTCACGCCCTCCGCCGGCCAGATTACGGCCTTCAACGTTCCCGGCGGCAACGGCGTCCGCGTGGATACTGCCCAATACGCTGAAGGCGTAATCCCGCCCTATTACGACTCGCTGATCGCCAAGCTGATCGTCCACGGCTGCGACCGCGCCGAAGCCATCGCCAAGATGGAGCGCGCGCTGAGCCAGTTCGTAGTGCAAGGCGTCGAAACCTCCATCACTCTCCACCAGGAAATCTTCCAGGACTCCGGCTTCCGCGAAGGCAACTTCGACACAGGATTCATGGAGCGTTTCCTGGCAGCAAGGCACGAACCGGGCAAGTAGGTTTTTAGGTCCTTAGGTTTTTAGGTCTGAAGGTTTCTCTAAGCTGTCTCGCAGGCCCGGGGCTGAAGCCCGCGGTGATTTTTGTCCTTCTTCAGGGGCAGAATGACATACCGTACCCCACCCCAAAAACCCAAAAACCCCAAAACCCCAAAAACCCAAAAACCTAAAAAAAGCCCCAGCGACAAAACTCCGTCGCTGGGGTGGCCATCATCAAACAACCTGCATTGTCCAACAACCCACTACACCGGCTTCCCGCCACCAAAGCCGGGTGCCCCCGGTCCCCACGGCTCCGGATCCACCCATTGCGGCTCATTGTGCAACTCTTCAATCAGCTTCAACCAGCCGTTTGGCTTCTTCGGCTTCTCCCTGGGTTTCTTCTTTTCTGAAAACGACATCAGCGCCTTCACGCAAACAACGTCTCCTTCCTTTGCCCCTGCCTTCAGCTTCGACACCACGTGTTGGCTAATCTCCACCAGCGCCTGGTCTGACTCCTGCCTCAACATCTCCGCGCCGTCCTTTTCCGAACGCCGCGGCTTGTTCCGCTTCGCCGCTGTTTTCCTCCCTCCCCCAACCTTTACGCCTGCCCTCGCAAGCTCGTTCGCTGCCTTCCGCGCGTTTCCAGAGCCACCGGCCTTCATCAGCCCGGCGTCTTTCCGATCCATGATCACGCGCCCGGCCGCCTTGCTTTTCCGGGCAGCGCCCTCTTGCTCTGCCTGCTTCTTCTTCGATACTTCGGTCATACGTTTCCCATTTCCGGCCAAGCCCCATGGACTTCAGTGCCCACAGAAGAGCTGCATGCGGCGGCTCCCACACCAGAGCCGCCCCGAAAACGAATCGTCAGAATAATTGCCGTAATAAATCGATGATTCCCGTTTTCTCTCCTCCGCCCACGAGCCATAGACCTGGCCTGCAAAAAATAAAAGGAGAGCCATCAGGCCCTCCCTTTTTGCTTCTTCACTTCTTTTCGTTGGTTCTGAATCAATCCTACCGAAAAACCCCGAAATTCTCTGCAAAGGCCAACCACCTAACTGCCCGAGCCCCGACTTTCGCGTCATGGATCAGGCGCCTTGGAAAATTCTGCCTTGAGGCCGTCTACGCATCGATAGCTGTCGCGGGCGGTACTTGTCGCGGGCGATACTCGTACAAACACCTTTAAGGAGTTCTGTCGCCTCGTAAAGTGGCGTATTGACGGAGTTTATTACCCTGTGAGCAAGAAGTACCTACAGGGCTATCTGGACGGGTATACTCTTCGTTACAGTCGCCGAAGGGAGAATCAGCCGATTCTCACTTCACTCTTTGAGCAGCTCTGGAGGCGGACAGCGTACCTGCCCGTCTAATAGTTGCGCGAAAGTTTTCCGGCGTGAACGTCCGCAACCTTGAACTGACCGCCTGCTTTGGCGGATTTGATTGTGACCTATTCATCGTGTGCCCTTGGCGCTAGCAACACCAAGCGCATACGTCCTACCAGTAGCACAGCACCGGGGAGGTAGGAAAATGCCGCGTAAACCGAGGAAAGTCTGCGAGTATCGCTTCGAAATCGACGCATATACTCCGGAAACCATTCCGCTTTCGCGCCTGTCCCAATACCTGGGCGATCTCGCCCGCATCATGGGCGAATCCGCGAATGTTCACTTGGTGCGCATAGAAAAAGGCAGCACTGCGCCCATCATTAG
This sequence comes from Acidobacteriaceae bacterium, assembly GCA_003164255.1. Taxonomy (GTDB): domain Bacteria; phylum Acidobacteriota; class Terriglobia; order Terriglobales; family Acidobacteriaceae; genus Telmatobacter. Next base: position 2,414 of record PLST01000351.1, read on the forward strand.
GGTTGATTGGGAGGCAGAGCCCAAGGTGCGCGAACGACTTCGCGCCGTGAAGTTCAATGAGGGCCCCTTAGAAGCGCAGCGAGCTTACCGAGAGATTAACAGGCGCCTGATCGAAGACAATGCGAACGGGGTATTGCTTGACCCCAAAAAGGCGAAGGTTATTCGCTTTCCCGGACGAGACTCCGCAAACCAGCCGGAGTTTGGGCCAATTCGTCAAAATGCAGCCTTTCAAGGAATCCCCATACGAATCGGCGGAGAACACGATCCTGTCCCGATTCACTTGGAGGACGGAGATGAGAAGCATATTGTCATGGCACCAAGGCGGCTTGCGAAGCAGATAGGCGAACACCTATTCACGTCTACCGTGCGAATTGAGGGGAAGGGCAGATTCGTCCGAGAGAGAACGGGCGACTGGACGATGCTCGATTTTTACGCTCAAAGCTTTGAGGTATTAAGCGAAGGGGACCTTAGAAGTGACATTTCGCGTCTCAGGGCCATTCCTGCGGCCTGGAAAGAACTCGACGATCCGATTCGTGAACTGGCGGGGCATCGACGCGGAGAAAGGCCACAATAATGGTTTCTGTCGATGCTGGAATCTTAAGTCTGCTGCTCTACCCAGGCGCCAAGCCTCCGAGAGATCCGGCAACCAAGAAGCCAGTCGAAAAGGCGCGTGAAAGAATCGAGCAACTGATCGACGACCTTGAAGCAGCTAAAGATCGTGTCATCATTCCCGCGCCAGCGCTTTCTGAGTTCTTGGTATTGGCGGGAAATGAGGGCCCGCAGTACCTAAACGAGCTGACCCTGCTCTCACATGTTTATATCCAGCCGTTCGATCAGATGGCTGCCGTGGAGCTAGCGGCGTTGGAACTGCTTGCCCGTAAGAAAGGAAACAAACGGTATCCAGCCTCGGATGCGACTCCCTGGCAAAAGGTCAAATTCGACCGCCAAATTGTAGCTATCTCCAAGCTTCATCAAGTTAAGACCATCTACTCAGACGACAACGGAGTCCGAAGCATTGCAGAGGAAATCGGGATCAAGACAATCTCCACATGGGAATTGCCCACTCCCCAAAGCAAGACGCCTCTCCTTGACGAGTCCGGCGAACCAATAGACCTCAAATAGGGTCACTTGTCCGGAGAGGATAATCGCCGGTCCCCTACGGTCGCGACTTTTCTGTTCCTGTCGCTAGGGTGGCCCTGATTGAAGCCCATCGAGCAGTTCTTTCTAATCCCCAACCCCTGCCTCTCTAATCTCCGTCCCCAAAACCACGGCCCACAATCTCTCCTCGTACAACTCCTCCAGCGTCCGCCCGCCCTTCGGAACCACCGAGTACACCACCTTGCAGTCCATCGCATCCGCCATCCGATCCATCGCCCGTAGCGTCAGCGTCCCCTTCAGCTCCCGATTCTCTATCGCAAACACCACCGACCGCGCATGCCCCATCTTCTCCGCAATCTCGTGCGAACGAATACGCAGAGCCTTCCGCACCGCCCGAAGAATCCCCTCCGTCGGATGCTTATCCAACCCCGCCTGCCGGAAAGGCCTCATCTCCACATCCAGCCTTTTCCGCGCCACCTTCTGTACCGATACCCTCATAGCTCCCCGCCTTTCTGACCACTGACCCCTGATCCCTGTTTAAAGCCTGCGCCAAAACCGACAAATACTCTGCAAAACTCCGCAAAAAACGACCAAAAGACGCACTTTGTTCTTTCAACTGTCGAGTTGGTCAAAGCCGATCTTCCAAAAAACGCCGAGTTGGTCAAAGACAATGCAGACCAGTTCACAAGCAACGCCCAAATCGTTGCGCCACGGCAGCCATTTCTCACAAAAATCGCCACCCACCCGCAGTCAGAAAAACAAGTGCGCCTAAAATCCGCACCCGACGGCGGAATTTGGATTGCCGGGACCGGGGGCACCCGCCGGAGGCGGCTGGGTGTACGATGCTCGGCAGGGAATCGTTAGCTATCTAGAAAGTGGCCTCGATATGTCGGACTCCGTGCTCGGCAACCCCAGACGTACGATCCTCCGGAGTGATGACTTGTTTCGCCGCCGCTGCGACGAAAACAGTTCAGGAGCCAGCGCGAAGGCAGCTCCTGCAAGCGAAGGCTTGCTCGAACACGCCGGACCCGCCGTGAAGACGGCCCTTATGGTCTTGGTCACCTGTTTGAGCCTGCGCTGTGATCTTGCCGCCGGGCAGTCGTTTGACTGCCGCAAAGCCTCTTCGTCCACTGAGAAGGCGATTTGCGCATCGGCGGAGCTCTCAGCGCTCGATTCCCGAATGACCACCGCGTGGAAGAAATCGACCGAGATCTTTACAGGCCCCGAAGCGGAAGGGATGGATGTGACGTTAAGGAACGAACAGCGCGAATGGCTGGGCAAGCGCAATGCCTGCGGCGGCAACATGAGCTGCCTCCGGTTCGCTTATCAGCAACGCACTGCGGTGCTCGAGTTCCGCCCGTTTCCGGAGGCGGCGCCAGTGGACAGATTTGTCGGCAAATTCGACCACCAGGGTTTCATGCGTGTATACGTCCAGCGGCTCGACGCGAATTCGGCGCGGGTGCTGGTCGAAGGCGCAGAGCCAAAGACCGCCCGCTGGCTCTGCCACTTTGAAGGGATCGGAACAGTGCACGAAAACCGCTTGGAAGCGATCGATGCTGAGACGGAGCACCGGCTCCTTCTTGAACAAGACGGCAGTGGCATCCTGATTCCCAATCTCGATTCAAACCTTGAGGCAAACTTCGCCAACTGTGGGTTGAATGGGATGATGAACTTCAAGTACCGACGCACACGGTAGTCAGCTCTCGAAGCACGGTCTGCCTGGCTCAAACGGATGTCGCAGCTCAATCCCTGAATTGCTCCCATATCGCGAGCCCGGGTTTACCGCCCCCTCGTCAGCGTGTAACAATCGTCTCGATTCCCTGATCGAGGTCGATCCAGATGACTCCCAATGCAAACTGCGGGCGCGCGGCTCGCGCCGTATTTTCCGGCTTTCTTTTGTTGACGGCTTGCGGCGCCCTTTGCCCCGCNNTTGATTGTGGGAAGCACGCTGTATGCCTACACACCCACGCAGAAAGTGGTTGCCGTGGATGCCGCGACCGGCAAGCTGAAGTGGAAGTTCGACTCCGGCGTGGGCGGTTCGCAGCCTGCCCGCGGCGTTGCTTACTGGACCGACGGCAAGGAAGAACGCATCTTCGCCGGGATCATGAATTTTCTGTATTGTCTGGATGGGCAGACGGGCAAGCCCATCGCCTCGTTTGGCGAGGAGGGCCGCATCGATCTGCGCAAGGGGCTGCGCGGCGACTACCTGCAGCAGTCTGTTGCCCTGACCACTCCGGGCGTGGTGTACAAGGACCTGATCATCGTGGGCGGACGGAATCCTGAGACGCACCCTGCGCCACCGGGAGACATTCGCGCGTTTGACGTGCGCACCGGCAAGCTCATTTGGACCTTTCACACGATTCCTCATCCCGGCGAGCCCGGTGCTGAGACGTGGCCTGCGGACGCGTGGTTGACGGCGGGCGCAGCGAACAACTGGGCAGGCATGGCTCTGGATGCGGCGCACGGCATTGTGTACGTGCCCACGGGTTCTGCCGTGATGGACTTTTACGGAGGCGACCGCCTGGGCGACGATCTCTATGCCAACACGCTGCTGGCGCTGGATGCGAGTACGGGCAAGCGGCTTTGGCATTTTCAGGGCGTGCATCACGACGTATGGGACCGCGACTTTCCGGCGCAGCCTGCGCTGTTTACCATGCAGCGGGACGGCAAGACGATCGACGCGCTGGCGCAGATTACCAAGCAGAGTTACATCTACGTCTTCGACCGGATCACCGGCAAGCCGTTGTTCCCGATCCATGAGCATCCGTATCCAGCGAGCACGGTTCCCGGCGAAGTGACTTCACCGACGCAGCCGAAGCCCGATTTGCCGGAGCCCTTCGGCCGCCAGCGATTGACGGAAGACATGCTGACCACGCGCACTCCTGAGGCGCATGCATGGGCGGTGAAGGAGTTCAAAACCTTTCGCAGCGACGGACAGTTCCTGCCACTTTCGTTAGATAAGCAAACCGTAGTGTTCCCAGGCTTCGATGGCGGAGGCGAATGGGGCGGCCCAGCGCTAGATCCAACCACCGCCATCCTCTACGTGAGTGAATCCGAGATGGCCTGGCTCGGCGGCCTGGTTCCGGCGGGTGCGGGATCGAGTCCGGGAGCCAAGCTTTACGAGGGGCAATGCGCGATGTGCCATGGCGTGGACCGCGCGGGCGCGCCTCCTGCATTTCCTTCGCTTGTGGGCGTTTTGGACAGGCTGAAAACCGAGGACGTGACGGACCGGATCAAGAACGGCAAGGGGAGAATGCCTTCGTTCCCGAATGTGGACGATGCGGCATTGGCATCGCTGCTTGATTACCTGCGCACGAGTGCACCCTCGGCAAACCAGACCGGCGTTGCGGAGATGAAGCCGGGATTGCCAGTGCTGAGCGCAACCAGTGAGCCCGAGGCAGACAAAGCAGGCGCCCACGTTTATCAGGAGCAGCAGTGCAACATTTGCCATGGGGAGCACAAGGAAGGCGTTCCGCCGGATCTGCCGATTCTAATTGGGGTGGGAAACCGGCTGACGGCCGCGCAGGCGACCGAGTTGATTCAGAACGGAAAAGGGCCGATGCCCGCGTTTCCTGACGTGAAAGGGGCGGACCTGGACGCGCTGCTCAGATATCTCGAAATTGGCGACAAGTTGGCGTCGGCGGAAGATGCAGGAAAGAAAGCGCCGCCNNCGCTGAACGCGATCGATTTGAAGACGGGAAAGTACCTGTGGAAGATTCCGCTGGGCGAGTATCCGGAGCTGGCCAAGCAGGGAATGAAGGATACCGGAACTGAGCTCTACGGCGGGCCGATTGTGACGGCAGGGGGCGTGGTGTTCATCGGCGCCACGGTCTACGACCGGAAGTTCCGCGCGTTCGACAGCCAGACAGGCAAGCTGCTGTGGGAGACGGAGCTGCCGTTCGCCGGGATCGCGACGCCGTCGACGTACATGGTGGATGGAAGACAGTATGTGGTGATTGCGGCGAGCGGCGGGCGCGATCCGAAAGGGCCAGTGGGCGGTGTGTATGTTGCGTTTGCTTTGCCGCGGTAGGGGAGGCAGGGAAGCAGGGAGCGAGGGAATAGGGGATTGGCGATATGGACGCGACTCGGCTCTAGCACGCTATTGCGTTTTGCAGTGCTTTTCCTCGCGCTGCCAGCTTCAATATGTGGCGAGTGAAACTCGCAGGACCTCGGAGTCCGACCCGAAGTCCAGCCCCCAGTCGGTTTGATCGCCGTTCAGAATGCGGTCCGATTGGAAGACGCCGTTCTCATAGGTGCCTTCTTCTACACGCAGGAATTGACGGTGCTGCCACTTCCCATCGATGAGGGCAGAGGGCGTCTGACCGGTCCCGACGACGATCGCCTGTGTTGTCTGTTGCTGTGCCGTGCCTGCAGGATGAAAGTCGACGCGGCAATGGAATCCTGTGACAAGAAACTGATTGTCGCCCAATTGAGCCACAAGTGCGCGTCCGATCGGCTCTGCATTGCCCCTGGCTTCACCGCCCCGGCTGCCCCCGTAAGAGACCACCGCATCCCAACTTCCGAAGTGAAGCGTCTGCCCCGGCTGGTCCTCCGCTTCTGCCAGAGCCTGTAATTTTCCTTCGAAATTCAGGCGTGCGATGTCGCGCATCATCGGACCGAGAAGCTTGTAGTTCTGCGCTGTGGGNNGTGGGGTCAAGAAAGGCATTCGGCTCATTCGGCGCCATTCTTTCCGGATGATTGGTCCGCGTGTAGTCCAGCCCAAACGGAGAATAGCCAATCGTCTGCAGTCCCAGTGCTGCAAATAGAAAACGCGCAGCATGCGGCGTCCCTGCTGTCTCGGGGATGAACAAGGCGTTATCCTGCCGGTGGTAGAGCTCCATGACCTTCAGATAGGACTTTGTATCCAGCAGGTAGATATCCGGCGCCAGGACGTCGATCGCGGGCGCCTCGGCCTTCCAGATTGAAAGCACGTTGTCTGTAGGGCCACCGCTTTCGTAGGTCCCGGGCTCGCCTTTGAACGGGTCGCGCAGCGCCGCATTCACGTAGAGAGGCAGCGGGTACACGGCCTTTCCCGCGCTGGCAATCTGTCCTACATACCGGGCTATCGCCCAGGCGTGGAAGCAGACTTCGGCCTCCGTCCCAAACACCTCGGCCCAGCCCGCCCCATTTGCGGCGGTCTTGTTCATGGCCTTCAACACATCGTCAGGGACCGCTGCCGTAAAGAGCTTGTTGGCTTCAGCAGAGTAATCGCGCAACGTTCTCCAGGTGCCTGTTTCGTTCTCCACTTGCACCATCAACACCGTTCGCTCGGGATCCACCGCTTTCAAGTGCCGCATGAACGAAGTGAAAGCGCGTATGTCCGCGTCCAGTGAGGCCTGCGCAAACGGCGAGGGCGAGTCCACTCGTTCCCCGTTCCTGTTGACGACGTGGG
>PLST01000026.1:0-4684 GCA_003164255.1 Acidobacteriaceae bacterium
AAGACCGGTCTACTCAAGGGCTTCATTTCCAAACTGGGCAAACCCTTTGAGGCGTACTTGACTTTGGGCGAAGAAACAGACAGGATGGCGCAGTTCCGCTTTGAGTCCGGCAAATGAACTGATCCGTCTCCGGTGAAATGCCAATACACGATATAGCCGTCAACAAGAGGACGAGATTCATATCGTCCAAGTCGCACTGCGCCTTGAACGCAAGGCTCACCAATTAGCACGAATTTCCGTGTCGCGACTTGCTCCCCCCAAATGCTTGATATGAAAGGACGGAAGTTGCCCTCTCTACGCTATTTCTTGGTTGGGTTGGCAAATATAACGGACTTTGGTAGGGTTGGGAGGGTCGGTTTAGTTTCTGAACCGGGATCGCCGAGTCGGAGAGTTCCGAAGTGGAAAAGCTGTCGGTTTACTTCCGAATTTCCAAAGCCGCTGAGTATCTCGGCGTTTCGCCGAATACGCTCCGTAATTGGGTCAACGCTGGCAAGGTCGATGCCATTCGCCATCCGGTGAACGGCTACCGCCTTTTTAAGCGGGAAGACCTCGACGCTTTGCTTAAGCAGGTTGCGGCGGCGACCAAGAAAAAGCCTAATGAATGATACGGCTTGTGCACATCTGGACACTGAGAAGTCCACGAAACAAAGGCAGACGGTGCCAATGATAACGATGTCGTGAGGATCGACGATGGCGGACCGAAAACAACCTGGCAACGAGAACCGGCTTCGGCATTCGGCTCCTTACTCGTCCAAGATCATCAAAGCGGGCGCATTGATAGGTGACACTAAGACGCTGCTTTCCCATTGGGATGTAGATGCTTCGGTAGATGAGAATATCCGCAGGCTGCGGTTGGACAATGTGTTTGGGAAGGCATCCCGTTCTCGTGTCGAAGACATCTTAGCGATCTTCCGGCAACGCTACCTTACCAAAGAATCCGTCACGAAAGCGCTTGTCACCCTCGTTCGAGGAAAGTTCCCGGCTGCCGCTCTCGGGCGCTTGTTGTATTTTCACTCCGCTCACGCGGACCGATTGCTTCACGATGCCGTCACTCAAATTCTTTTTCCGCTGCACTCAAAAGGTTTGGTGGACATTAACGTACCGGATTTCCAGCGGTCACTGGCAAAGTGGGTGGAGGAAGGGAAGACGACCGGCCATTGGTCCGAACCAACGATCACCCGCATATCCCAGGGATTGCTTTCGGCTCTTCGGGACTTCGGGGTGCTTCGCGGGGCCGTCAACAAGAAGATCGCTCCCACGTACTTTCCCATCGAGTCTTTTGCATATGTCGTGTTTTGCCTCAAACAGCGTCAACCATCTGGAGCTAAGCTGATCGAGTTGCCAGACTGGAAGCTCTTCCTTTTGACGAAGGGGGAAGTGGAGCGACACCTATTTGAGGCCCACCAGAGCGGTTTGTTGGAGTATCACGTTGCTGGCAGCGTCACCCGGTTGACTTTCCCCGCCGAAACCCTTGAGGAGTATGCAGATGTCCTCACTCAAAGATAGTATCGATCCTCTCGAAAGCGATTTGAAGGCGACACCGCCCAGGATCAACGTCTACCATGATTTGCCATTTGCGATCATGCGTTACGACTCGACCGATGAATGGGAAATGCGGCGGGAGATCAAGCTTCTGGCCACTCGCCTTGAAGCTGTCGGCAAAGAGGTTTGCATCATCCCGATGTCGGAACTGCTTTGGGCGGCGCTAGAGAAGGTTCATCAAAAGGACGATGACGAAGGTCTTGACGCCGTCATCGCACTGGAGACAACGCGAGGCTACATTGAAGCCCAGCAACAGGTGACGACATACTTGTCGAGCAAGGTCTGGGTTCCGCTGTGGGATTTGCTCGCAGAGCGACTCGCCTCAATCAACCCGGCGAATTCAATCGTCTTCCTGACCCGTGTGGCAGCAATGTCGCCTGGATTTTTTCATATGTCGATGCTCCTCGACAAGATGCAAAGCAAAACCAAAGTGACAACGATCCTGTTTTACCCCGGCTCCATCGAAGGCACGACGGGCTTGCGATTCATGGACCTGAAAGACCGGGATGCACTGGGGAACTATCGAGTCAAAATCTATGGCTGAGGCAAGGGTAACCAAATGAAGACAATTGGCGAACTGCTGGCACGTGATCTCAGCCGCAAGATCGAGGAGATCATCCAAGTCGATCAAGCGGACGAGCAATCTGTTCATGATGAAATCACGGAATACGTTGCCACCGATAGTATTCGGGAACAGTACCATCATCTCCTCAGAGCCGTTGCTGATGCTCCCAGTGAGCCTAACGAGAGCGTCGGTGTTTGGGTATCGGGCTTCTTCGGGTCCGGAAAAAGCTCGTTTGCTAAGAATCTCGGTTATGCTCTGGAAAACCGTGTAGTTCTCGGCAGCAAATTTGCGGATCTATTCAAGCAGCAACTTGGCGATGCCCGCACCAGTGACTTGCTCGATCTCATCAATGCTCAGACTCCAACTGAAGTAATCCTCTTTGAAGTGGCGAAAGAAGCCGATACACGGAAGGTTACACAGAGGATTGCTGAGTTAATGTATACAGTCCTCTTGAGAGAGCTTGGGTACTCAGAAGACTTTGACATAGCAGAACTGGAAATCGAACTTGAAGCCGAAGGTAAGTTGCCTGAGTTCATCGCCATCTGCGAGACTCTGCTAAGAAAGGACTGGGAAACAGTTCGGGTCGGCGCGCAAAAACTATCTCGTGCAAGCGCCATTCTGCATCAGCTCGATCCGAAGCTCTATCCTTCTGCGGATTCGTGGTCGCACTCCCAACGCAATAGAGACGCATCGATCTCCGTCAGCAAGGTGGTTAAGCGAACGTTCGAACTCTGGGGACGCCGCCGCAAGGGCAAAGCCCTTGTCTTCATCATTGATGAGGTCGGACAACATGTCGCCCGTAGCGGTGACAAAATCGAGGATTTGCGGGCGACCATTGAAGAATTCGGCAGAGTCGGTAAGAACTTGCTGAAGGAACGCAAGATCATTGCCCCCTGCTGGATCGTGGTCACATCTCAAGAAAAGCTTGATGAAGTGGTAGCAGCCATAGATTCCAAGCGGGTTGAACTGGCGAAGCTGCAAGATCGCTTCCACTACCGTGTAGACCTTGCCCCCTCCGACATACGAGAAGTGGCCACTAAGCGTGTTTTAGCGAAGAGATCCGACGCCACGCAGCCATTGAAGAAGTTATTCGCCGAAAACCAAGGCCAGTTAAACGCGGCGCTGAGGCTCGAACGCACGACCCGTCGCACAGATATTAACGAGAGCGACTTCATTCACTTTTATCCCTACCCGCCACATTACATCGATCTCTGCATTGGAATCATGTCGGGCATTCGACTTCAGCCGGGTGCCCCACGCCATTACGGCGGTAGCAATCGCACGATCATCAAGCAGGCGTATGAGATGCTGGTGTCGGATCGCACGGCATTCGCCAAGAAGCCTGTCGGGGCGCTTGTAACGCTCGACAAGGTGTTCGAGTTGGTGGAGGGTAATCTATCGAACGAGAAACGAACTGACATTTACCAAATTGCCGAGCGATTCAAGAACGATCCAGAAGATCATGGTTGGGCATTACGTGTGGCGAAAGCTATCTGCCTCCTAGAGTTCATTCGTGATCTGCCCAGAACGGAGGCCAATATCGCCGCCGTGCTGGTCGATGCAGTGGGCCAGGCAACGCCCCTGAGTGAAGTTCAAGCTGCCGTACAACGGTTGAATACTGCCCAGTTCATTCGCAATACCGAGGAAGGCTGGAAGCTCCAGACCGCCCAAGAGAAGAACTGGGAAACCGAACGCCGGGGCTATCTCGAACCGAAGCCCCGTGATCGGAACGAGCTGACCAGGAGCGCACTGCAACAGATTTTCGATGAGCCGGAATTCAAGACCTTTCGTTACCAGAATCGCTCGTTCCGGATAGGGATTGCTGTCGATAGCGCCAGCATTGGCGAAGAGGGCGAACTTCCGCTGACCCTGTGCGGAACTGAAGATGCCGATGAACTTACTAAGCGCATCGAAGAGATTCGCACCGAGAGCCAGCAAAAATCTCACGAGAACGATCCTTACTGGCTCTTTTGCCTGACGCCTGAAATCGATGAATTGGTCCGCCAGCTTCACGCCTCACGGAAGATGGTGGATAAGTACAACCAACTCAGTGCCCAGCAAAGAATCAGTTCCGACGAAACAACTTGTCTTCAGGATGAGAAGAACTCCAAGAATGGCTACGAAATCCGTTTGCGGGACAAGTTGACAGAAGCTATGGAACGTGGAACGGGCATGTTTCGTGGCGTACAGAGAGATGCATCAGCATTGGGCAAGAACCTCGGCGAAATTCTAAAGAAACTCTTCGGTCAGGTTGTGCCCGACTTGTACCCGAAGTTGCAAATGGGATCACGACCGTTAAAGGGCGATGAAGCCGAACACATCCTAAAGGCCGCTGATCTCAAAGCACTGCCCAATGTCTTCTACGTTGGCGATCACGGACTTGGTCTGGTCGTCAAAGATGGCCCCAAGAACGTAGTCAACACGAACGCCGATGTCGCCAGGGAAGTTCTCGATTATCTGAAGAGCGAACACAGCTACGGTAATAAAGACAGTCGCATGGGTAAGGCACTGGAAAAGCGATTCGGCGGCACACCGTACGGTTGGGAACGTGACATACTGCGGCTAATCCTTGCCACC
>PLST01000026.1:4764-5890 GCA_003164255.1 Acidobacteriaceae bacterium
CGCTCTATCCGCTGAAGGCTACGGCCGAAGCCCACCGTCTTCCGATCCTGCCGTTGTTGTCGGAATTTCAGCAAACTCTCGTTGGAATACAGTCGTCTGCCTCTGACGACTGCGTACGTATTCTTACCGAGAGTGGATCGCAGTTTGCTGAAACCAGAGATAAAGTGCGAAAGATGAGGGAATCTTTAGGCGCTGAAGCCATCGCACTCTTGCGGCAATCTCGATTGGCAACGGAGCAGGTTTGGCAACGGCTTGCATCGCATTGTTCCTCGCCTGAAATCGCTAACAGCGTCGAGAAACTCAAGATACTGTTAGGTTCTGAACAGTTCATGGACTCGTGGGACGAGATTTCGCAACGCACCAATGCTGTGCTGGGTGCCTACAAGCACGCCTACGTCGAACTGTTTGAACGCCGCAAGAATGCGTATCAATCGGCAATTGAGGAGATTAAGAATCGCAGTGAGTGGGGGCCACTGGAAGCAACGAATCCAGAAACAGCCTCTTCCTTGCTTTTGTCACTTTTGGGGCGAGTTGGTGCTGATGAGGACGTGGATGCCGTGACCAGTGGTACGTCACTGGGCAGAGCCAGTTTGACAGAGATGGAGTCCGATCTCTGCGCCGTGGATGGGTTGAGATCATCGGTCCTGGTCAAGCTGCAAGAGCTGTCGATTGGCGGCGAGAAGAAAGCGCCCGTGCGAAAAGTTCGAGTTTCAGAGTTCTTCAATCGCCCTATTCAGACGCAAGGAGAACTTGACAAAGCCCTCAAGCTGATTCGGGATTCACTTCAGAAGTACATCGATGAAGGCGCAATCATCATTTTGGAGTGAACCATGCTAAGCCCTCGACAAATTTTCGAAGACAACATCCGGCCCGCTGACCTTCTACTGAAGGTTTTCAGGCTGCTGGAGCACGATGCCCTCAATACTGAGGTGGCATTACTTGGATCGCTTCGTGAACTCGTGAAGGCAGAAAAGGAAGAAACCCTGTTGGTCATTTCCAACGGTATCTTCCTGGGGCTGATTCGAGAATTGGCTGAAGTTCCCCCATCGGCAATCAAACGCAGCGCCTTGTGCAATCTGCTACGACAGGCCGTCGTCACCGCAAGCACCGCTTTGGAAACGTATCT
>PLST01000326.1:0-5605 GCA_003164255.1 Acidobacteriaceae bacterium
TTTCCGCAACCTGTAAAGCCCCAGAGTTATTTTTCGAGAGTTTATCGGCGCGGCTAAAGCCGCGCCCCTTCAAAACCAGATCGCTCATGGTCTTTTCGCAACAGCATTTGCTTCCTGTGAAGGGAATGACCTTGCGCCGTCCCTCCGGGACTCCGTTGTGAGTTTCTGGAATTCGGCATCCCCACGCTGAAGCGCGGGGCTAACACTGTGCGCCTACGGCGCGGTGGCGAGGCCATAACTTTTGCAGCGCTCAACAAAGCCGTGCCCTTTCAAAACAGTGCGGTGGTATGAGACTGTCAGCAAACAGAGCAGCCTCCGGTGATTGATGCCGGAGGCTGTTTCTTGTTTGATTGTCTGTTGCGTCTGGCTTCTCTACTTCACGCTTACTTTTGGTTCCACTGAAAGGCCGGGGCGGAGGAGCTTGTTGGGGTCCTCGCTGGCGAGGTTGGTGAAGTCGATGCGGACCGGGACGCGCTGCACGACTTTGACGTAGTTGCCGGTGGCGTTCTCAGGCGGGAAGAGACTTAGGACCGAGCCGGTGGCTCCGCCAATTTGGGTGACCTTGCCGGAGTAGTCCTTGCCGGTGGAGTCGACGTGGATCTCGACCTTCTGGCCGGCGGACATGCTCTTCAACTGTGTCTCCTTGAAGTTGGCCGTGACCCAGAGGTCGTCGAGGGAGACGAGGGTGAGGAGGTTCTGGCCGGGGGCGACGTTCTGATCGACCTCGACGCTTTTGCGGGTGATGATGCCAGCGGCAGGGGCGACGATTTTGGTGTAGCCGAGGTTGAGCTTCGCCATGTCGAGCTGGGCCTGGGCCTGCATGACCTGGGCTTGGGCCGCCTTTGCGCGCGCGCTTTGCGCAGCAACTTGCTGCGGTCCGGTTTCAGCGTACTTCAAACCGGCCTGCGCAGCCGTTTCTCGATCGCGCGCCGCCTGAACGCCGGAAACTGCGGCCTGCTCATTGGCAAGCGCATCGGCAACCGCCGCCTTGGTGGCATCGGCCTGGGCAACGGCCGCGTCCCACTGCTGCTTGCTGATGACGTCTTTCTCGACCAGGGGCTTGTAGCGCTCGAGGTCAGCCTGCGCCTTTGTGTTGTTGGCCTGGGCCTGTGTGACGAGGGCCTTTGCGGCTTCAAGCTGCTGCAGGGTCTGCTGAATGCCGGCCTGCGTACCGCTCACATCAGCGCCGGCCGAACGGAGATTGCTGCCGGTGTTGACCGTGGAGATGGGAACGGCGACATTGGCGGCGATGGCGTTGGCCTGGGCAGTGGCAAGGGCAGCCTGCGCGTTCTCTACGGCAACCTGGTAGTCGCTGGGATCGAGTTCGGCGATGACGTCGCCGGCCTTGACGAGCTGGTTCTCCTCGACGTCGACCTTGAGGACCTGGCCGGCAACGCGCGAGCTTACCTGGATGAGGTGGCCGTTGACCTGGGCATCGTCAGTGTCTTCACTGAAGGTTGAGCGCCACCAGAATCCGGCGGCCACGAGCACGAGCACGATGACGACAACGATGAGGATGCCCCTGCGCTTTGACTGCGGCTGTACGATCTCGGTTTCCGCGATAGGTTCGCTCGGGGTAGGTGTTGGACTGGAATCCGCCACGATTACTTTCCTCCCAAATAGTTCTTGTAACTTGCACCGGCGCCCAGGGCGCGCGCCAGGCTGAGCTTGGCAACGTTGTGCCGGTAGAGGCTTGCGACATATTGATTGTTTGCCTGAGCGACGGACTGCTGCGCCTGGCTGACGCCGAGGTTGTCACTGACGCCGGCGGCATAGCGCTGCTGCGCTTCTTTCAATTCTTCAGTAGCGAGCGAGACGCTGGACTGCGCCACTTCGACGAGTTTTTGCGCGGACTGAATGTCGAGCAGGGCGTCGCGGACATCGGCATCGACCTGTGCGCCTTTGTCACTGGACTGGGCGCGGGCCACGTCAAGCTGGGCCTGCGCGGTTTGCGCCTCGCCGCGCAGGGCGAATTCCTTGAAGAGCGGGGCGCTAATGGTGCCGGATGCGTCGCCGGTTCCGTGCGAGTGGGCCAGGTTGACGCCGATGTCGCCGTAGTCGCCGTTGAAGGTGAAGGTGGGCAGACGGTCGGCGGTGGCTGCCTGACGCTGAAGCTCGGCGGCCTTGGTCTGCTCGAGCGCGGCGGCGAGGTCCTTGCGGTTGGCGTGGGCTTCGCGAATGGCTGCGTCCACGTCGATTTGATCAAAGGCCGCGTAGGGAGCTTTGTCAGAAAGATTGAAGAGCTGCGCCAGGGGCAGGCCGATGGTGCGGGCCAGAGCCAGCTTGTCTTTCTCAAATGAGTTGCGGGCCACGATCAACTGCTGCTGCTGGGACTGATAGTCGACACGGGCACGAAGTTCGTCGAGCAGGGGAGCGGTGCCGGCCTGGTGGTTGGCGACGGCCTGATCGAGAGAGACTTTTGAAGTGTCGACCTGCGCTTGAGTGCTGGCTACTTCAGTTTCGTCGGCGAGGACAAGCAGGTAGGCGTTGCCGACGGTGAGCACAACCAGGTCGCGCGCGTCTTCTGCGGTCAACTGCGCGGCCGTGAAGTTGTGCTTGGCGGCAAGGTAGTTGCGCATGGAGGCAACATCAAAGAGCGACCAGGTGAGCGAGGCGCGGACATCGGTGTAACCGAAGGGCCCGATGATCTTGGGGAATCCGGGAATGCGCAGGCCTTCAGCGGGCAGATCGACCTGGGCGAGATTTTCCTGTGCCTTGAAGTCAACCGAGGGCAGCAGGGCCTGCATTTCAGTAAGGCGTGCTCCGCGGGCCGACTGCGTGAGGGTTCCCGATAGGATGATGCCGAGATTGTTGCGGAGACCGCGCTGGATGGCGTCGTCGAGGGAGAGATCGATGGGCTGGGCGGTTGCTTCGCCNNGGCCGGGCACACTCGCGGCTGTGCGACGAGCGAAGGGACTCTCAAGGATGAATTTTGACAAAATCAAGGTTTTCAAAACTCGCTCAAAAAGAACTTTTGCCTGAAAGATGGCTGTACATCATAGATGCTTTGAAAATGCCGCAAGGTTCTTAAATGGATTGTATCCAAGTGGGGTGGAAGGATCAGTGACGCCGGATGCACTGCGAGCCCACCCTTTGCGCAAGGACCCGCCGACCCAGTGGGTCCCCCGATGGGGCACCTGGCGCTTTGTCCGGGTTAATCGCTGGCGCGGGCAGAGGCCTGGAGCAGTTGCGAGGCCAGCGAGCAAAGGCCCTGGCGAAAGACGGAGCGGACGGCGTCTGCATTCCAGCCGGCGGCTAGGGGACCACCGTGGGCAGCGAGCAGTTCGGCGGTTTCAAAGGCGCAGAAACCGGCAACGGCGCGGAGCACAAAGACGGTGCGCACGTCGGCGGGAAGCTTCTCAAGCCAGGCGCGCACACGACCGCGGTCAGGGCCGGCGATCATGCGCTCAAGCTCCCCGCGGGAGACGCCGGCAGATTCAAGATCGTCATCGTCGATGCAGGAGCCTGAAGGCTCGACGGCCTCGGGAGCGGCGAGCGCGCCGGGGTGACGGCGGTCAATCAACTGGAGGGCGGCGCTGACGAGGGCTTTGCGGCTGCTTTTGCGGGACTCGAGGGCGTCCGCGCAGGCCGAGACATCGGCGTTGGCGACGGCAGTTTCAACCAGGGCGACCGAGTCTTCTCCCTCGCCAACGAGCATGGAAGCGAGGCTGTAGAGCCCGGCAGCTATGGCGTCGAGCATGGCCTCCATGCCGACAAGGGCCTGGGCAACAGAAGCTTCGTCCTTTTGCTTGCCGTCGAGCAGTTGCTGCACGCGCTTTGAAAAATCCTGGGCGCCCGCGGGCATGGGCTGGGGCGGAATGAGGCTGGCCTGGGGAGAATTCAACGCTTGGGGCATCCGGGGTTCTCCTCTCGAGGGATTGAACTCGGGTTGGCTGCGGGTGGATGGGACAGCTGGACGAACATAAATCGTGCAGAATCAACGGATTTTGGTTTTGATGGGCCGGATTGTGACCACGGCTCACAAGAAACTTGTGCGAAGGGCGCAGACGGATTGCTTTCCTAAGATGTTTGGATGCGCCGGGGGCGGTTCGGGACTCGCTAATTCGCGAGAGCCTTCTGGATATTGGACTCGATGTCGCTTTCAGAGGTTAGGCCCATCTGGGCGGCTACGACGGTTCCCTTGCGGTCGACGAAGAAGGAGGTGGGCATGGCGTCGAGTCCGCCGTACTCCTGGCTGAGCGAGTCGCCATCAACGAGGATGGGGTAGGTGATCTTTTCCTGCTCGACGAACTTGGCGACGGCAGCCTTGTCTTTGGCCCAGGCGGCCTTGTCGTCCTTTTTGAGGTCGTCGCCCTCGGTGTCGATGCCGAGGACTTCAAATCCCTGCGCGGCGTACTTTTCGCGAAGCTCGATGATCCAGGGGGTCTCGATTTTGCAGGGGCCGCACCAGGTAGCCCAGAAATTGACGAGGACGGCCTTGCCTTTGTAGTCGGCGAGGGAGACTTTTTTGCCGCTGAGATCTTCAAGTGCGAAGGCGGGTGCGGGCTTGCCGGTGAAGGGCGACTGGTACTGGGGCGCGCCGTTGGCGTCAGGAACGAGAACGCCCCTGGCGGCCGAAGCGAGGAGGCGGGCGGCGGCCTGCTGGCGATACTCCCAGTTGGCCCATCCGGCCCAGGCGAAGATGGCGAGAATACACAGGACCGCGGTAAGAACGATGGTGTTGCGCTTCAAGGGAATTGACCTCTGTCTCTTCCTATTGTACGAAAAGGAGCGGTGGGTTGGATGGGTGGCCAGAGCGGTTTGCGTTTCCTCGGTGGCTATTGGTTCCTGCAAAAAAAATGTCCTTGCGCCGTCCCTCCGGGACTCCGTTGCGAGTTTCTGGAATTCGGCTTCCCCACGCTGAAGCGCGGGGCTACACTGCGCCTACGGCGCGGTGGCGAGGAGATTACTTTTGCAGCGCTCAATAGAGCCCATGGTCGTTTTTTGGATATTTCGGCACGAGTAAACTCGTGCCTTGATACAAACCAGCTCGTCAATGGAGTTCCCACTCGCCCGTAAACTGATACCATCAAAAGCCGATGAGCGAGAGCAAAGAAAACAAGGGCAAGGCGGGGGAAAAGGCGGCGTTGACGCCGTCAGACCTGGTGCGTACCGAGGCGGCGGCGCTGGAAGCACTGGCCAAACGGCTGGACGGGCCGATGGCGGAGCCGTTTGCGCGCGCGGTGGAGCTGATTTTGAGCTGCGGGCAAGGCAAGGGCCGGGTGGTGGTAACCGGCATGGGCAAGAGCGGGATTATTGCGCAGAAGATTGCCGCTACGTTGAGCTCGACTGGGTCGCCGGCGTTGTTTCTGCATCCGGCGGAGGCGGTGCACGGCGACCTGGGCGTGCTGATGCCGGGCGATGTGGTGGTGGCGCTGAGTGTGAGCGGGGAGACAGAGGAGATTCTTCGCCTGCTGGCGACGCTGAAGCGCAAGGGCGACGCGCTGGTGAGCTTTTGCTGCGACCCGGGGTCGACACTGGCGCAGGCGAGCGATGTGGCGCTCGATTGTGGCGTGGAGCGGGAGGCGTGCGGGTTGAATCTGGCGCCGACTGCGAGCACGACGGCGATGTTGGCGCTGGGAGACGCGCTGGCGATTGCGGTGAG
>PLST01000326.1:5627-12472 GCA_003164255.1 Acidobacteriaceae bacterium
ATGTCGTCGAAGAAGCTGGGGATGACGACTGTGCAGGAGGCGGGACAGCTGAAGGGCGTGATCAGCGACGGCGATCTGCGCAGGTTGCTGGAGCGCGAAGGCGGCGCGGCCTTGAGCCGGAGTGCGGGCGAGGCGATGAATGCCAAACCTCNNGCGTGGAAGGGGTGCTACACCTGCACGATCTTTGGGGAGTGGAATTGATTTAAGTGCAGGGATTAGGGATTAGAAAAAATCGCGCCGACTATCGATATTGTGGGGTTAGCAGGGCGATCATCTCCAGGTCGCGGTCGAGGATTACGGACGTATCGGGCTTGTTGCTGTCGTAGTGGACGAGGACGTGCTTGTCCTTGATCTGACGAACGAATTCGTCGGCGGCTTCTTCATTTCTGAAACGGTGCACATGCTTGCCGGTGCGGTATTCGCCCACAAAGTAGGTGTAGGTGATTTCGGCCCAGTAGCTCCAGAGCCCCTGTTTATGCACTTGTCCGCTCTGGATGGTGGCATCTGTTGCGGGCCATCCGGCCATGGCGCGGCTCTGCCTCCACTTTTGATAGAGCTTGCGCAGACCGAGTGCGGCGAATGCTCCGGGAATGAGACCGAAGGCCTTGATGAGCTTGAGGAGCCCGAAGATAATCCACTCCCAATGGATGGCGTGGAGGTGCATGCATGAGATTATGCCACGACGAGACAGTGGACAGTGAACAGTGGTCAGTGATCAGGAAAGCGCGATGTGGAGATTGTTCTTTCCCTGGTCTCAAAGGCGAGGGACCCGCGATGGATGGGGCGCCCGCACCCGCCAATGACAGCGATCGGTTGCATCGCGCGGATTTAATGAAAAAAACACTTCAAAGTGGTTCGGTAACTGTTGTACCGTGATTGCGGGCAGATTGCCCCTTCGAAGTTGAAGACCCCAAAAGAATCCCCCGAGGAGGAACATGAAAAAGATCTCAGCAGTTCTCGCTCTCTCTGTCGCGTTTGCAGCCGGTGCGGTGGTTTCAGCACAGGTGCACGACTGGCACGATCTGGACAAGGTACACGACCACGTAGTTGAGGCGATCCATGAAATGGAGCACGCGCGCGCGTCCAACCACTATGACATGGCAGGACACGGCGTCAAGGCCGAGGAGCATCTGCATGCGGCCGAGCACGAGCTGAGCCTGGCGATCGAAGCATCGCGCAGGCATTGATCCAAATTCCCTTTTGCCGTTGGACCGGGCGGCCTGGTGACTCAATCAGGCCGCCTGGGACAATTCTCCGGCCCCTTCCGCAGCCGACAACCCCGCGCTAGACCAGAACCCGAGCATCACCCCACTCCCACGAACATTTAGAATGGAAACTGCAGTCATTTGCTCTGCGTCCGACAAGAACGGGCGGGAAAGTTTTTGGCATTTCTTCTATGCATCGTTGGTCGAAACTGTTTATTCCCACACTGCGCGAGGCCCCGGCGGACGCCGAAGTGGCCAGCCATAAGTTTCTGGTCCGTGCCGGGTACATCCGGCAGCTGGGCGCGGGCATCTACAACTATCTTTTTCTTGGGCAGCGGTCGCTGAACAAGATCATCGGCATTGTGCGCGAGGAGATGGACCAGATTGCGCAGGAGTTCTACCTGCCGGCGATCCACCCGCGCGAGGTGTGGGAACAGAGCGGGCGCTGGACGGGGATGGGCGACAACATGTTTCGCCTGAAGGACCGCAAGGGCGCGGACCTGTGCCTGGGGATGACGCATGAGGAGATCATGACGTCGATTGCGCGGAGCGAATTGCGCAGCTACAAGCAGCTTCCGCAGATCTGGTACCAGATCCAGACGAAGTTCCGCGATGAGCCACGGCCGAAGGCAGGGCTGATGCGGGTGCGGCAGTTCACGATGAAGGACAGCTACTCGTTCGATATCGACAAGGCGGGGCTGGACAAGAGCTTCGATCTGCACGATGCGGTGTACCGGAAGATTTTTACGCGATGCGGGCTGAAGTTTGTGGCCGTGGAAGCGGATTCGGGATCGATGGGCGGCTCGCAGTCGCAGGAGTTTATGGTCTACACCGATGCCGGCGAGGACCTGATCGCCAGCTGCCCGGTGTGCGGCTACGCGGCGAATCTGGAAAAGGGCACGTCGCGGCTGGATGCGGTGACGGAGATGGAGCCGACCGGGGATGGAATGCCGGAGCCGGTCTCGACGCCGGGTTGCGGGGCGATCGCGGATGTGGCGGAGTTCTTCAAGATTTCTCCCGCGTCGGACATTAAATGCGTGGCGTATATGGCGCTTAAGCGTGGGTCGGCATCAAAGGACGGAGTCACACCAGACACGTGGCACGGCGTTGCGGCGTTTCTGCGCGGCGACCACCAAGTGAACGAGACCAAGCTGATGGGCGCGGTGGGCGCGGCGGATCTGCGAACGATGCAGGCCGAAGAGCTGGCACAGTATTTCAACGGGCCGGCGGGCTTTCTGGGGCCGGTGGGGCTGAAGCCGGACGCGAAGCCGCTGGAAGCGGGGTTGACGGTAGTGGTGGACAAGAGTCTTGAAGGCCGCAAGAATCTTGTGGCGGGAGCGAACCAGCTTGACTACCACTTGCGCAACGTGACGCCGGGCCGCGATTTTGGTTGGACGCTTGCGGCCGACATTCGCAGCGTGAACGAGGGCGAGGGCTGCCCGGTGGATGCGTGCAACGGAAAACTCACAGTGGGCAAGGCTGTGGAGGTTGGGCACATCTTCAAGCTGGGCTACAAGTATTCCGAGAGCATGGGGGCGCGGGTGCTGGACGTGAACGGCAAGGAAGTAACGCCGATCATGGGCAGCTACGGCATCGGCATCGAGCGGATACTGACAGCGGCGATTGAGCAATCGAACGACAAGAACGGATTCTGGCTGCCGGCGACGATTGCGCCGTTCACGGTGATGGTGACGGTGACCAACATGGGAGACGCGCTGCTGAAGGAGACGGGCGAGAAGCTGGCCGCGGATCTTGAAGCGGCGGGACTCGACGTGCTGCTGGACGACCGGGACGAACGCGCGGGCGTGAAGTTCAAGGATGCGGACCTGGTGGGGATTCCTTATCGCATCAACGTGGGCAAGAAGGCAGCCGAGGGCAAGGTGGAACTGGTGACGCGGGCTACGGCAACGAGCGTGGATGTGGAGCTGGCGCAGACGGTGGCGCTGGTAAAAGAGCGCGTCCAGGAAGATCAACTGCTGGCTGTGAGCGTCTAAGACAGTGGACAGTGGTCAGAAAAGGCGCGTTGGGGAGTTGGTTCGATCCCACCCTTGCGCAAAGAGCGCGCAAGAATTGGGCACCCGGAGTATCTCATCCCACTCATCGCAAAAGACGCGATGAATGGGGCACCCGGTGTATCTCTTTCCCGCCCTTTCCGCAGAAGAAAGCGGAAAGGGCGGGGCACGGAAGCTGCACTGGTGTCTAACAGGTTGGGCTGAGGCGGAACGCACTGAAACGCGAGGAGCAACGATGGCGGTGAAGATCAGGTTAGCGAACCCCAAGGGACAGCATCCCTTGTCAACGCTGTTGTTGCGGGTGGCGCTGCTGACGGTTACGGCCTGCGTTGTGCTGTTCCTGGTGGTGACGGGCTACTACTACTTTGAGTACCAGGGGATTGTGGACGCGCGGCTGAAGGAGCCGCTGTTTGCCGACACGGCCAAGATTTTTGCGGCTCCACGGGAGGTTCGCCCGGGGCAGAAGCTGAACATCAAATTCATCGCCAATGACCTGCGCGAGACCGGTTACACGGCGGAGGGCGCGCCGCAGCCGTCGCAACTGGGGACCTACCGAGAGGACGTACAGGAGATCACGGTACGGCCGGGCCCGCAGTCGTACCACGCGCAGGATGCGGCGACGATTCGCGTGAGCAACGGCACGGTGGCCTCGATCAACGACGACCATGGACAGGCTCTGTCAAGCTACGAGCTGGAGCCGATGCTGATCACCGGGCTGAGCGAGGACACCAACCGCACCAAGCGGCGGCTGATTACCTACGACGAGATTCCGCAAAACCTGGTACAGGCGGTGGTGGCGATTGAGGACCGCCGTTTTTTTGAGCACGGGGGCGTGGACTACATCCGCATGCTGGGCGCGATGCGCAACGATCTGACGCCGGGACACAGGTGGACTGAAGGCGGGTCGACGCTGACGATGCAACTGGCCCGCGGATTCTTTCTGACGCCGGAACGACGGTTCAAGCGCAAGTTCATCGAGATCCTGATCACGTTCCAGTTGGAACACCGGTTTACGAAGCAGCAGATTTTTACGATGTATGCCAACCAGGTTCCGTTGGGCGAGCGGGGCAGCTTTTCAATCAACGGATTCGGCGAGGCATCGCAGGCGTACTTCGGCAAGGACATGCGGCAGCTGAGCCTCTCAGAGGCGGCGCTGCTGGCGGGGCTGATCCAGAGCCCGAGCCGGCTGAATCCCTTCCGTCACCCGGACCGCGCGATGGAACGGCGCACCATGGTGCTGGATTCGATGGTGGAGACCGGAGCGATAACCAAGGAACAGGCGGAGGCTGCGAAGGCCGAGCCGCTGCACCTTGTGCCGAGCAGCATGGACGCCAGCGAGGCGCCCTATTTTGTGGATATGGTGCGGGACCAGCTGACGCAGAAACTTGGCGACCGGGACTTCAACCGCGAGGGGTTGCGCATCTATACGTCGCTCGATCCCGATCTGCAGCGGCTGGCGAGCCAGGCAGTGAATTCCACGGTTCATGTGGTGGACGAGTTGGTGGACAAAGTCCACGCGAAGCAGAAGAAGCTCGGCGAGCCCTATATCTATCCGCAGGTGGCGCTCATTGCGCTCGATCCCCGCACCGGCCAGGTGCTGGCTCTGGTTGGCGGGCGCAGCTACGGCACATCGCAGGTGAACCACGCCATCGCACATCGCCCTACCGGCTCCATCTTCAAACCGTTTGTTTATGCTTCGGCCTTTCAGACCGCGGTGGAAGGCACCATGCTGCCCGGGCAGACCGCGCTTTTTTCGCCAGTGACGATGCTCAGCGATGAGTCGACCACCTATGGCGCTGGAACCCCCTACGAATACACGCCGCACAATTTTGTAGGCGAGCATTACGGCCAGATGACCGCTCGTTACGCCCTGATGCAGTCGGACAACATTGCCACCATCCAGTTGGCGAGCATGGTGGGGTTCGATCGCGTGGCGGCGCTGGCTCGCAACGCCGGGGTCAAGAGCGCGCAGGGCACT
Organism: Acidobacteriaceae bacterium; assembly: GCA_003164255.1. GTDB lineage: Bacteria > Acidobacteriota > Terriglobia > Terriglobales > Acidobacteriaceae > Telmatobacter. The sequence continues at coordinate 10,823 of PLST01000326.1, forward strand.
CCCTCGATGCCGATTGGTTCCTACGATGCCACGCCCCTCGACATGGCAGGCGCCTACACCATCTACGCCAACAGCGGAGTGCATATCGATCCGTGGCTTCTGGCCAGCGTGCGCACACCGACGGGCGACATCATCGAAGATTACACGCCCACGACGCGGCAGGTGCTGGATGCGCGCGTTGCCTACCTGACGACCAGCATGATGGAAGCAGTGATGAATAACGGGACCGCGGCGAGTGTTCGCGGATTGGGATTTACCGCTCCCGCCGCCGGCAAGACGGGCACCGATCACGACGCATGGTTCGCGGGCTTTACAAGCAACCTGCTTTGCATCGTGTGGGTTGGCAATGACGACTACACGCCGCTCGATCCGGCAAACCTCGGCCGCGTGCAGGGTTCACGCGCCGCCGCACCGATCTGGGCGGAGTTCATGAAGAAGGCGGTGCTGTTGCCGCAGTACTCCGACACCAATGAGTTTGTGCCGCCCGAGGGCGTGGAGATTGTGAAGATCGACAAGGTGACCAACCTGCTGAGCGACGAAAGCTGCCCGGAAAGCTACGAAGCTGCGTTTCTGGCGGGGACTGCCCCTACGGCGCCGTGTGACCATCCGGTTGACCGGCGGAATATTCTGCAGAAGATCTTTGGGTTGGGGAAGAAAGAGAACTAGCCCGTGCCGGCTGCCTCATTCCCCGGTGCCTCCGCCGCGGCGGACGAGGCACCGGGGGCACCCGCGCTCAGATTGACAGCGACAACTCAACATCCATCGACATCTGAACCGTCGGGCATGGGCTGGCAGCGCGGGCACCAGAAGGTGACGCGCGCGTCGGGGCCCTGTATGCGGCGGCGAATGGGCTCAGCGCAGCGGCGGCAGGGCTCGCCGTGGCGGCCGTAGACCCAGACGCTGGCTGTGGGGTCGGACTCGTGCGTTGTGTGGCGCCTTGTGCCGGCATAGGTGACGAGGGTGTCGCCTGAGTCGACGAGGACGTTGGCGCGAAGAAGCTTTTGCGAGGCGGCGACGAGGGACTGAATCTGCGGGAGGGTGAGCGCAGCAACCCGGCAAAAGGGATGAATGCCGGTGACAAAACAAATCTCCGATTTGAATTCGTTGCCAACACCGGCTAGCACTTCCTGATGGAGAAGGACATCGGCGATCTCTTCGCTGCCGTGCGCCTGGATGCGGAGGGCTGCATCTTCGGCGTTGAAGGCGGGGTTGAGGACGTCGATGGCGGCAGCGGGAAAGCGGCGGTCGCGGGCCAGCGATTGGGCGGTGTGCATTTCTGCAACGGGCACCTTAAAACCGACGGCGATATATTGCGTGTTCTCGATGACGATGCGCATGTTGAAGCGGGGCTGCTGCCAACGCTCGCCGTGACGGTAGATGTGCCAGCTGCCGTTCATGAGCATATGAGTAGCAAGGGTTCCGCCACCGGAGAAGTGAATGAGGAGCCATTTGCCGCGTGCTTCAACGCTCGAGACAAGCTGGCCGGTGATGGGCGTGTCGTCGTGGAAGCGCGTGAGCATGGGGTAGGTGGAGCGGAAGACGGTGACGGGCTTGCCGGCGAGCGCGCGGCCGAGGTTGCGGGCGGTGCGAAAGATGGTGTCGCCTTCTGGCATGGTCTTTAGGTGGTTAGGTTGTTAGGTTGTTAGGTTG
>PLST01000314.1 GCA_003164255.1 Acidobacteriaceae bacterium
AGGCCATGGTTGTGGCAGTGGAAGAGCCCGGCCGCAATGCCCAGCGGAGTGCCAAGCCCCAGCCCGAGCATCATGTAGCCGATCTGGCTGACGGTGGAGAAGGCCAGCATGCGCTTGAGATCAGTCTGCACCATGGCGTACATGACGCCGACGGCCATGGTGATGGTGCCTATCCATATAAGTGTGGCTCCCCAGGCAACCGGCCACACGCCAAAGCTGTGCATGCGCGCGGCGAGATAGACGCCGGAGGTGACGTAACAAGCAGCGTGGAGCAGCGCGCTGACCGGAGTGGGCGCGGCCATGGCTTCAGGAATCCATGTATGGATGGGCACCTGGACGCTCTTGGCGACGAGGGCAACCAGCATGAGCAGGAAGATCCCGGTGGTAAAGCTGTGCGCGACATTCGGATCGGTCCACAGAGCGCTTCCGGTGCGGTGGACGAGGACCAGGATGCCGGCCAGCAGGCCATAGCCGGCAATGTGCGTCATCAGCAGCACTTTGCGAGCGCCTGCCACGGCCTCGGGGTTTGTATACCAGAAGCCGACCAGCGAAAAGGAGCAGAGCCCGACCAACTCCCAGCACAGGTAGAAGATGAACAGGTTGGCGCTGTAAACGAGGCCGATGAAGCCGCCGATGAAGACCAGCATGGTGAAGAAGAAGCGCGTGGCGGACTTGTCGTGCGCCATGTATCCAATGGAGTAGAGCAGCACCATTGCGCCGATCGACGACCCCATAAAGGCGAACAAGACGCTGAGCGCGTCCACATGGAGGACCAGAGCCAGGGGTGAGTCCCACTGGAAGAGGTTGAGCTCGACAGCCTGCCCCGCACGTACCGAAGGCACCATGGCAATGACGGCCAGCAAAGCCGGCACACAGCTTAGAAAAGCCAGAATTCCCTTTGCCCGGGCGGAACAGAGCCGCGCTACCAGAATCTGCAGCACTGCGCCCAATAGGAGCGAGCAGGGAGCAATCAGGATGAAGGTCGCAGCAGTCATGACCTCCATGGTGAACGCGCGACGGGTCTTGTAGATGTGACGGACCACACATGATCGGAGCGGCGGTTGTCAAAATGAGGTATTTTGTACCGCATTATGATATGCCGATGTGTCGTCTCGACACGATTGGGCAAATGCTTCCACACCATCGATTTACCTCGGCAGTGTGCACGCGGTTCCGGCACTGGAACAACCTATATATGGAGCGGTATTCCAGGCCTCTCTCAGAAGTCGACCTTCTGACGCGTGTTGCTGCGCTGATTGTGTGCAAACCCGTCCGGGCCAAGCCCCGATGCTAAGATGTGCGGGGGGATTTTCTGCCATGTTTCCTGCATTGAAACCGACTTGTAAGCGTGTGCTTCTGCTGACACTTTCGGGTGCTTTGGTCTTTGCCGGGCGGGCTGTAGCCCAGCGCGGCGAAATGTTCCGGGCTACCCTGCTTTTGCCCTCCGATTCGCGGGTTGTGGCAGAACGGCTTGCGGGGCTGCGCGAGCTGCCCGCAGGCACATGGAAATTGCATGTGGGCGACGTGGCTCACGGCGAAGACGTGAACCTGGATGACAGCTCATGGCAGACGGTTGCGGTGGGCGAAAAGGCTCCGAATGAAGCGGTCTGGTTTCGCCAGACAATCCAGGTCCCGGAGACGCTGAATGGCTACGACCTGACGGGGGCGCGCATCTGGTTCGACTTTAATGTGAACGGCAATGGGCCCATGCCGGAGATCTTCTATTTCAACGGCAGGCGCGTTGCGCTTGGCGAAGATCTTGAGCCAGTGGTGCTGTTTGACAAGGCCAAGCCCGGCGAAAAAGTGACGGTAGCGGTGAAGGTGCTACACACGGTGGACACGAAGACCTTTCGCGGAGCCACCATGCGCATCGACTTTGCCGAGGGGCGACCGAATCCCGAAGATCTGCGCGAAGAGTTTTTGTCGGCGGCCTTGCTGCTTCCGACGCTGGCGCCCGGCGATGCGCCAAAACTTGCAACGCTCAACGACTCGATCCACGCGGTTGACCTTGCCGCGCTGGACGTACACGACCAGGCCAAATTCGACGCCAGCCTGACGGCAGCGCAGGCGAAGCTCGACACGCTCAAGCCTCTGCTTACGCAGGCGACATATCACTTGACCGGCAATGCGCACATCGACGCGGCCTGGCTTTGGCCGTGGACCGAAACCGTGGATGTGGTCAAGCGCACATTCGGGACGGCGCTGCAGTTGATGTATGAGTATCCCGGCTACACGTATACGCAGTCTGCCGCGGCGTACAACGAGTGGATGGCGCAGAAGTATCCCGACATGAACGCCGAGATCAAGCAGCGCATCGGCGAAGGCCGCTGGGAGATTGTGGGCGNNGGCGGCATGTGGGTTGAGCCGGATTTGAATATGCCGGACGGCGAGTCTCTTGTTCGTCAACTGCTGGTGGGCAAGCGCTGGTACAAGCAGGCCTATGGCGTAGACGTGCGCATCGGCTGGAATCCGGATTCGTTCGGGTACACGTGGCAGTTGCCGCAGATCTACAAGAAGAGCGGCGTGGATTACTTTGTCACTCAAAAGATGACCTGGAACGATACCAATCAACTGCCGTTCAAGCTCTTCTGGTGGGAATCACCGGATGGTTCGAAGGTGCTGGCTTACTTTCCGCATGACTACGTGAACACGACGATGAACCCGGTGCGGCTCGCAGAGGATTTGAAGAATGCCCGCGAGCGTTCTACCGGCATGACCGACATGCTGGATCTGTACGGCGTGGGCGACCATGGCGGCGGACCGACACGCGCGATTCTGGACGAGGGATTCCACTGGGCCGGGCAGGAAGGCTCGGCGCACGTCACGCCGAAGTATGAGTTTGGCACGGCGCAGGCTTATTTCACATCGGTCGAGAAGCAGATTGCGCCAGAAAGCCGCGAATGGAATTACCAGTCGATTGCCAAGGGCTATGAGCCGCCGCCGGCTGTGCCTGGCGAGGTTTCCATTCCGACGTGGAAGAGCGAACTCTACTTTGAATACCATCGCGGCGTGATGACGACGCAAGCCAACCACAAGAAGAACATGCGCGACAGCGAAGAAGAAGTGCTGAACGCGGAGAAGTGGGCGTCTTTGGCGTGGCTCGATGGAAAGAAGTATCCGGGCGATGAGATCACCGAGGATTGGAAGAAGGTGTTGTTCAACCAGTTTCACGATCTGGCCGCGGGTTCCGGCATTGGGATCATTTATGCAGATGCGCAGAAGGACTACGATGTGGTGCGGTGGTCGACGAATGAGATCAGCGCGAAGTCGGCTGAGACCATCTCCTCGCGCGTGGAAACTGCCGGAGAAGGAATTCCGGTGGTTGTCTACAACCCGCTGGGCTGGGAGCGTTCAGGCGAAGTAAAGGTCGACGCGCAACTGCCTTTGACGAGCATCAACGGCCTCGTCATCGTTGATCCGGCTGCCGGCAAACAGCCTCGTTTTCCCATTCGCCAGGAGATCGACACCAAGAGTGGCGTGGCTCATCTTACCTTCTATGTTTCGTCGGTTCCGGCGGTTGGGTACAAGGTTGTCAGGCTTTTGCCCAGCAAGCAGGCCGTCCCAGCCGCCAATGTGGCAGGGGACTTGGGGGATACGATCCAGTTGTCGAACGATAAGCTTTCGCTCACCGTCGACAAGAAGACCGGATGTATTGTCAGTCTGAAGCAGGGAGGAGTGGAAGCGCTGGCGCCGGGTGCTTGCGGCAATCAGCTCCAGGCCTTCAAGGACACGCCAAAACAATACGACGCCTGGAACATCGATCCAGGCACGCTCGATCAGCCGCCGGCCCTGCTCGACGCAGCGGATTCCGTCAGTTTAGTCAACGAGAAGACGCTGCGGCCGGGAGTTCGCGTAACGCGCACGTGGCAGAGCTCGAAGTTTGTGCAGACTATCAGCTTGAAGGGCGACCAGGCCGACATCGAAAACGATATCGACTGGCACGAGAGGCATGTGTTGCTGAAGGCGGCGTTCCAGCTGGCGGCGACAAGCGGATTTGCGACGTACGAAATTCCTTACGGAACCATTGATCGTCCGACGACGCGCAACAATAGTTGGGAGAAGGCGCAGTTTGAAGTGCCTGCGATGCGCTGGGCCGACCTGGGCGACGGCAAGCAAGGCTTGAGCGTGCTGAACCAGGGCAAGTATGGATACGACGCCGTGGGCAACATGCTGCGCCTGACGCTGCTGCGCTCGCCCACATGGCCCGACCCGGAGGCCGACCAGGGCCATCACCATTTCCATTACGCGCTCTACCCGCACGCGGGAACGTGGAAAGATGCGCTCACGGTGCGGCACGGATGGGAATACGACTATCCACTAACGGCTGTGGTGACGACGGCGCATGCGGGAGCGCTTCCAGGAGAGCACTCATTTGCTTCAGTCTCGCCGGAGAACGTGGTCTTGACCGCGGTGAAAAAGGCGGAAGACGCCGATGGGCTGATTTTCCGCGCCTACGAGTGGGCAGGGAAGAACGCGACCGCCGAGTTCCACCTACCGCCGGGCGCAACCAGCGCCACTGTGACCAACCTGATGGAGAAACCCGAGGGCAGCTCTCTTGCAGTGACCGGGGACGTGGTGAAGGTCCCCATTCATCCCTACGAGATCCTGACCATCCGGGTGGATTACGAAAAGATAGGGAACAGGGAATAGGGAATAGGGAACACTGGACATGGAACAGTGGACAGTGAACAGTGCGGAATCTGGTAATTGGCGGCGGTGCGCAACCGGAAAATTGAAGGCTAGAAGCTAGAAGCTGGCCTTTCGTGCATCAGGCTAGAGGCTGCGAGCGGATGGCTGAAGGCCGGCCACTGACCACTGACCACTGTTCACTTTCCACGGTTCGCTGTTAATCTGAAAGCAGCAAGGAGACCCCGCCATGAGCATTACTTCCCCGTTCCTCGTTGTCCCTGTCATCGTCATTGTTTTCTTTGCGTCGATCCTGTTTGCCACCAGCAGCAAAGAAGACGGGCACTCGAGCCACTGATCCCTGGAACCGGTTCCGGGAACAATTTGCCGGCCCTGAGCGTAGTAAAGAGCGAGAGGTTGGTCACTATGAATCGGAATTTGACGCCAAACCTGCCGTGGAACACGATGCGCAATGCTTCAACCCTGCTCGCCGCTGCTGCCTTCGCGATTGGGATTGCCGGCTGCAGAGTGCAAGTGGACAAGGGTGAAGGGGGCGCCGACAAGAATGTCCAGGTGGATACGCCCTTCGGCGGCGTGCATGTGAATACCAACCAGACGAGTGCGGCCGATCTCGGTCTGCCAACCTACCCTGGCGCGCAAACCGTTACCGACGATGGCAAGCACAATTCTGCTGACGTCCACCTTGGTTTTGGACAGTGGGAGTTGCGTGTGAAGGTCGTCAACTACAGCACTCCCGATTCACGAGACAAGGTAACGGCGTTCTATAAGAAAGCGCTTGAGCGTTATGGTGAGGTGATTACCTGCCAGGGCAACACCCCGGTGGGCACACCGGTTGCCACTTCGGAAGGTCTTACCTGTGCCGATGACAAAGAGAATACCGGCACGGTTCAGATCGATCGCGGCGATTATGGCTCGAGCAAGAACGGGCTTGAGTTGAAGGCGGGGTCCAAGCGCCACCAGCACATTGTCGGCTTTGAGAAGGACGACAATGGCCAGACCCGATTTGAGCTCGTGGCACTCGATCTTCCGGTGGGCTCGGACAAGGGCGGCGACTGAGAGCGGAGCGGCGGTTAACTCGAATTCCCATGCAAGGGTACTCGCTCAGTGAGCGGTCGCCGTGGCGCCGCAGGTCGAGAGAATTCTGCTACACTTGTTGAAGCGTAATCAAGGGGTTAAACGCGCCAGGCCGCGCCCAACGATACGCGTCCGCAACCCATGTTCGGGGAGTGG
>PLST01000201.1:0-2720 GCA_003164255.1 Acidobacteriaceae bacterium
ATTGTGGGCAAGCCGGATTTCAGCGCCATCAAGGTTGACTTCATGGGCACGCCCATCATGATCGGGAACTTTTTGAATGCGACTGTTTCGTTTCTGATTGTGGCGTTCGTGGTCTATTTCTTCATGGTGCTGCCGTTGAACTCGCTGATGAACAGGTTCAAGGGGCCCGCGCCTGAAGTGCCGGTGACGACGAAGCCTTGCCCGGAGTGTTTGAGCGATATTCCTCTGGAGGCGAAGCGCTGCTCGCATTGCGCACAGTTGGTTTAGAGGCAGGGGGCAGGGATCAGTTGCTAGCTTCTAGCTTCTAGCTTTTGGCTTTTAGCTCTCAGCTTTCAGCTTTCGGGTGGGCTGGATTCAATCCCCGGTCCGAAAATCCGGACCGGGGGCACCCGCATTTCATCCTGGGTTCGCGAGTTTGATGTTCAACTGCATGCTCCCGATCGCCGATGGCATGGCTGATCAGTCGAGCTGGCGGAGGGGGCTGGAAAAAACGTAGAAGCCGAGGAAGATTGTGGCTGCTGTGGCGGCCATGAAGGCGAGGACGTGTCCGGTGTCGATGTGGCGCGAGGCCTCGCCAACGATCAGGGCTCCGATAGGGGGCAGGCCGAGGAAGCAGGTGGCGTAGATGCTCATGATGCGGCCGCGCATTTCGTCGGAAGCGAGATGCTGGAGGGCTACGTTGAACGACGAGATCATGAGGATGGCGCTGTAGCCCTCGACCAGCAGCAGGCACTGCGAGAGCACAAAGACGTGTGACAAGCTGAAGCCGGAGATTGCGGAGAAGAAGAAGAGTCCGGCGATGATGATGACGCGGCCGCGATGACGGAGGGTTCCGAGGGCGGCGACGGTGACCGATCCGCAGACGGCGCCCAGGCCTGAAGCGGCGAGCAGCCATCCGAGGCCGGACTCACCGGTGTGCAACTGCATGCGCGCGAAAAAGGGGATGAAGTAGAGAAAGGGAACGGCGAGGAAACTGAACACGGCCGTCATCCAGATGAGGACGAGCATCTGCGGGTTGCCGCGCAAGTAACCGAACCCCTGGCGCAGGCTGAGAAAGAAGCTGGCGTGACGGCGGGGTTGCTGCTCAGGGTAGCGGATGCGCATGAGCGCGAAGAGTACCGCGAGAAAACTGAATCCATTGAGGAAGAAGTTGCCGGCCATGCCGAAGATGGCCATGGAGTATCCGCCGAGTGTGGGGCCGAGAATGCGGGAGAGGTTGAACTGAGCGGAGTTGAGGGCGATGGCGTTGGTTAGGTCCTTGCGGGGGACGAGGCGGGGAACGAGGACTTGATAGGCGGGCGTGTTGATGGCGTTGGCCATGCCGTTGAGGAAGGAAAGGACGACTACCTCCCAGACGGTGATGAGCTTGAGCCAGGTGAGTGTGGCCAGGACGAAGGCGAGAAACATCATGGCCGTTTGCGTGACGAGGAGCATGCGACGCTGGTTGACTCGATCGGCGACGACACCGCCGAAGATGGTAAAGATGAGGAACGGAATGGCTCCGGCAAAGCCGACGACGCCGAGCCAGAAGGCAGAATTGGTGAGGGTGAGCACGAGCCAGCCCTGGGCTACGTTCTGCATCCATGTGCCGATGTTGGAGAGGAAGTTGCCGGCCCAGAAGAGGCGGAAGCTGGGATGGCGCAGGGCGCTGACCACCTGCGGCCAGCTCTCCTCAGTGTCGGTGGCGAAGGCCTGGGTGGCGGCCGCTGCCTCTTCGACGGCGAGGGACTGGGGTTCAAGAGATGGGGAATCTCTTTCGGTGCTCAGAACGCGTGACCTCTCTGGCTAGTGTAAGCTGTGGGGTTGCTGTTGCGCAGCAGGTCTGGGTGGGCTGCAGATTAGACGTGCGGCGAATTTCCTGAGCCAGGGACGCTTAGTTGAGCGAGGCTGGCAGGGGCTGAAGCCCGACCCAGATGTTGCGGCTTTTGCGGCACGACTTAAGTCGTGCCCTGATACAAAACACTTCAATTTTTCTGGAACCAACCTCGAATGTTTTCGGAACGAACCACGAATCTGTAACGTCAAGTCGAAATCCACCAAAAAGTTGGTTTGCTGATGACTGAAATACGGCAGTTGGTTTTTTTTGTTCTTCTGACGGCGCTTCCCTTCCCGCTGATGGCGCAGGATCAATCGCCGGCTGCTGCGCCAGCGGTGATGGGCTACGCGGATTTCACGGCGCAGGGCAAAATCGAGGAGAAGTTTTTGGCCGTGCCGGATGCGAGGCTGGCGGGCCAGCACCTGAAGACGCTGACGGCCGCGCCGCACCTGGCGTCGACTCCGGAAGACCACAAGACGGCGGAGTACGTGGCGGAAAAGTTCCGCGCGGCGGGGCTGGAGACGGAGATTGTTCCCTACCGCGTGCTGCTGAACCAGCCGAAGGTGGAGCGGGTGGAGGCGTACGACGCGAGCGGCAAGCTGCTGATGAGCGGGCCTACAAAAGAACACGTGGAGGGCGACGCGCAGCAGGACGATCCGCGGGTAGTGATGCCGTTCCACGGCTCGTCGGGCTCGGGCGATGTAACCGGCGAGGTGGTGTATGCGAACTTTGGACGCCTCGAAGACTTCAAGGAGCTGGACGCCGAGCACGTGGACCTGCACGGCAAGATCGTGATGGTGCGGTACGGGTCAAATTTTCGCGGAATCAAGGTATACCTGGCGGAGTTGCGGGGTGCAGCGGGAGTGCTGATCTACAGTGACCCGCAGGACGATGGGTACTACAA
>PLST01000201.1:2743-9422 GCA_003164255.1 Acidobacteriaceae bacterium
AATGGCGATCAGCCGAGCATTCCTTCGATTCCGCTGAGCTATCACGACGCTGCGCCGATTCTGCAGGCGTTGAAAGGGCCGGGTGTGCCGCAGGGCTGGCAGGGAGCGCTGGGCTTCCGTTACCACGTGGGTCCGGGAGGTGTGAAGGTCCACCTGGTATCCGAGCAGGACTACCAGCGACGGATTATCTGGGACGTGATTGGCAAGATCAAAGGGACGGAGTATCCCGATGCATGGGTGTTGGTGGGCAATCACCGGGACGCATGGGTGTATGGCGCGGTGGACCCGTCAAGCGGAACGGCGGCAATGCTGGAGGCGGTGCATGGAGTGGGCGCGCTGGTGAAGGAAGGCTGGCGACCGAAGCGCACCATCGTGTTCTGCAGTTGGGATGCGGAAGAAGAAGGCCTGATCGGGTCGACCGAGTGGGTGGAACAGCACGAGCAGGCTCTCGCGAAGGCGGTAGCCTACTTCAACACGGACGTTGCGGTGGCCGGGCCGGACTTTTCAGCGTCGGCTGTGCCCTCACTGAAACAGTTTGTGCGCGATGTAACGAAGGCAGTGCCGAGCCCGCTGGGAGGAACGGTCTTTCAGCAGTGGCGGGCGCGCGGACCGAGCGAGAGGGACAAACGGCTGGCGCACACGCCGCTACCGGGCGAGGAAGTGAACGTAGGCGATCTGGGCTCGGGATCGGACTTTACGCCGTTTCTGCAGCATGAGGGCGTGCCGTCGACGGATGTGGGCTCAGGCGGCCCTTACGGGGTGTATCACTCGACCTTCGACGACTATGCGTGGTTCACGATGAATGCCGATCCGCACTTTGTGTACCTGCAGGAGATGGCGCGGGTGCTGGGGCTGGAAGCGATCCGCATGGCCGATGCAGACGTGCTGCCCTATGACTACGTGTCGTATGCGCGGCAGATATCGGCTTACCTGGGCGAGGCGAAACACAAGGCCGCGGACGCGGGCATGGGCGCGTTGGACTTTGCCGGCGCGGAGGATGCGGCGAGACGGTTGGCAGCGGCGGCGGTCAAGGCGCAGGCGCTGGAGACGGCGCCACCGGGAAACGCGGCTGGCTTGAATGCTGCGCTGCGGCAGACGGAAACGGCCTTTCTTGCAGCGCAGGGTTTGCCGCGCCGTCCCTGGTACCGGCACACGATTTACGCGCCGGGCGAGTATACGGGATACGAGGCTGTGGTGATTCCCGGTGTGAATGAGGCGATTGACGCCAGGGACGCGGAGTTGGCCGCGGCGCAATTGGCGGCGCTTACCCAGGCAATTGACCGGGCGGCGCGGACGCTGGGGGAAGCGGGAAACTAGGGGTCAGGGGTCGGCTTTCAGCTTCTAGCTACTAGCTTGTTTGTTGCGGGAATAGACCTTTTGCTGCGGATAGGCTGAAAAGCAACCGCAGGTCCTTCGACTCGCTGCGCCCGCTCAGGAGGATGACAGTCAATTTGTAAACCAAGGATGACTAAGNNCTAGAAGCTAGAAGCTTAGAGCTTAACTCCTAGCGCGGAAGACGGTGATGCGGTCTTCGGCTGGGGATGTGTCTGGGACTAGCCACCGCTGCTGAGCGACGGTAATTGTGCAGGGGCCGAAGGTGCAGATGCGGATGGGGCGCGGTGCGGCTTTCACTTTCTGCTCGGCCTGGGCTCGGAGGTTGGCCTGGGCTCGGAGCCGATAGAGGACCGTGCGCAGGATGGACCCGGTGAAGGGCGTGTAGAGATAGAAGACGGTGGCGATGGAGAGATCTGCGTCGCGGGCGTCCTCGAGAAGAAAACTCACACGGTCGAGATTGAGTTTTTGCGCGCAACTGCGTGCTGAGGCGACGTACGCCGGTTCGAATTCGACGCCGATGGCGCGCGCACTGGTAGATGCAGAGACGAGCAGAGGGACGTGGCCCAGTCCCGAGCCCAGATCGAGAAGGACATCTCGAGCAGCTATGCCGGCCTGGCGGATCAGAGAGAAGATGTGGCGGGCGGGCGTTGGCTGGTAGAAGACATTCTCTGGGCCGGCTGGGGCCCGCGCCTCGCCTGGTTGATCAAAGGCGAAGACGCCGGCGACGAGTTCGTCGAGATAGTCGTAGTGGAGGCCGCCGGGCTGGATGGGCGTCGGTTCAAGCTGACGGGCGAAGGCTGCGGGAACGCTTCCCTGCCGGATCGAGCTCCGGATGGATGCGTAGAGCTCCACATTGGCGGCTTCAAGGCGGGCGCGCAGCCGGCGGGCACGGGCGCTGACAATGGCGGGGCCGGATTCAGGGAAACGGGCGTCGAGCTGGCCGGGACCTGCAGATTGATCTGAAACTTCTGGCTGATCAAGCACTTCAAGCCGATCGAGAATCTCAAGACGGAGGGGAAGCTGGTCCGGCACGAAGAGCGAATCGGTGTTTTCCCACTGCGATAGAAGCTTCTCGGGCGAGTCGGGCATGGATGGATTTTCTCGCATTTGCTGCGTTTGCGTCGGAATGGGATTCCTTGGGCTGGAATTGGCTGGTGGAGCGCCATTCTGGAATGAGATTTCCTTCAGAGGCTGAAGACTCTTTGATTTTGCTGCCTTTAGGAGCGAATTGACTCCCGAACCCGGCGAGCCGGACCCGGCATGTTATCTGTCTGGGCGACTGGAATTCGCCTTTATCTTGAGCCTCGCCTCATATTTTGGCTCCTCCGGTCGATTTTTCTGGCATGCGACCTGCAATTTCTTGCGCATGAGGATTATTTGCCATGATGGATTTTCTTATCGGACTTTGTTACGTAGCGATGATTGCGATGCCGGCCATAGTGGCCTCAGTGAGCTTTGGCCATACGCACAGCGGCGATCTATAACCGCCTTTCGTCTGTTGGCAGTTGGTGCAGTTTGGGGGTACTGGGCCGGTTGGGGCTTGCCAATTCCGCACTTTCGCCAAGAAACGGCGAAAGGATGGGGCACGCCGGGGCTTTGTTGGGGGTTGGCTGAGGTTTCGCCGCCCACTCATCGCGAAAAAAGCATGTCATGGAACTTGACAAAAAAACTGCGATGAATGGGGCACAGCTTTCCGGTCTGGATCTTCTTTCTGGCGTGGCTCTTGGTGTGATTTAAATCACACTTGTTGGCGTCTGAGGGGTTGATTTGATTGACCCCGGACGCAGAGACTCGTATCGTTGAAATTGGTATGAAGACTTCAGCGAACAGTTGGCGGATAGGGATTGCAGTGGCCGTGATTCTGGGGACCATTGCCTGGCTTGCGTTTACGGGCGTCAGCGCCAACAAGAGCTATTACGTGACGATCGCGGAGCTTGGCGGGATGGGCGACAAGGCCTATCACAACGAGCTGAGGGTGGAAGGTTTTGTGCAGCCGGGGTCGATTGAGCAGAACGGCACGCACGTGACGTTTGTGCTGAACGAGTATGAGAGCCACAATCCGAAGGCGGCGACGGGCCGCTTGCTGAAGGTGGAGTACAAAGGCTCGGAACCGCCGCCGGATACNNGCGCCGGCCACGCCGAATGGTGCGCCTGCCGCTCAAGGAAAGCCGGCAAACGCCGCGGCATCGGGCGGGGCGCCCGCCTCCCCTGCAGCAAAGCAGACCGCGACAAACTAAATGCCCGCAAACTCACTCGAGGCCGATGGCCGACCGACCTGCGCCCGGCTCGATCAGGTGTCAAAGTTGTTTGGCACGTTTGCGGCGTTGCGCCAGGTTTCAGTGAATCTGGAGCCGGGGCACTGCTATGTGCTGATTGGCGAAAACGGCGCGGGCAAGTCGACTCTGCTTCGAATTCTGGCAGGTCTGCTGCGGCCGAGCTTTGGCACGGTGAAGATGTTTGGCGACAACGAGCCGCACGATGTGCGGGAGCGGATCGGCTACATGAGCCATGCGCCGATGCTGTACGACGAGCTGACGGCGCAGGAGAATCTGCGCTACTTTGCGAGCCTTTATCCCGGGCGCGCGTGCCTGACGCCGGCCGAAGCGCTGCGGCAGGTGGGGCTTGATCCGGAATTGACGCGGACGCTGGGCCAGTACTCGCAGGGCATGCGGCAGAGGACGTCGCTGGCACGGGTGCTGCTGCCTGTGCCCGAACTGCTGCTGCTGGATGAGCCTTTCAGCAACATGGACGTGGAGAGCGCGCGGCAGATGGTGGAGCTGCTGGCTGGGTTCCGGCATAGCAGCCGAACGATTGTGATTACGACGCACCAGCGGGAGCTTGCCGCTCCGATTGCGGACTGGGTACTGGCGCTCAAGGCCGGGCGCGTGGCCAGCTTTGAGCCGGGGAGCCCGACACTATGAAGACGAATGGGGCGCGGTTTCTTGAGTCGCTGGGGATTCCGTTTGAGCTGCGCGAGTACGAAGTGGATCCTGAAGACTTGTCGGCGACGACGGTGGCCAGGAAGATCGGGATGCCGGCCGAGCAGGTGTTCAAGACGCTGCTGGTGACGGGCGGCAAGGATATATATCGATTTGCGGTGATACCGGGCGATGCGGAGCTGGACTTCAAGAAACTGGCGAAGGCGGCGGGGTTGCGCAAGCTGGAGATGGCGCCTCTGAAAGATGTGCAACCGCTGACGGGATATATTCGCGGAGGCGTGACGCTTTTTGGAGCCCGGAAGCCGTACCCGGTGTACATCGACGAAACGGCGACCTTGTTTGACACGATCAGCGTGAGCGCGGGCACGCGCGGCGTGCAGCTTTTACTCAAGCCTGAGGATTATCTGCGGGCGGCGCAGGCGCTGGACGTGGAAGTGCAGACGGCGGACCTGACGAAAGCCTCGCTACGCTCGGCCGAGGAGGGACACAGGGCATGACGAGCGCGTTGTGGACTCACCTGGTGAAGGATTTGCGGATTGAGTGGCGGTCAAAAGAGGCCATCAACTCGATGCTGTTTTTTGCGCTGCTGGTGGTGGTGCTGTTTTCGCTGGCGTTTGATCCGCGCGGGGCATTTTCGCAGACCATTGCGGGCGGTGTGCTGACCGTGGCCATCATGTTTGCGTCGGTGAGCTCGTTGAACCAGGCGTGGGCGCGGGAGATTCGCCACCAGGTGCTGGACGCGCAACGGATGGCGCCGACACCCGGCGCGGAGCTTTTCCTGGCCAAGGTGATTGCGAATTTTCTGTTCGTGACGGTGGTGCAGATTGTGCTGGCGCCGGTGTTTGTGGTGATGTACAACCTGCACATTGGCGGCGAGGCGTGGCAACTGGCGCTGGTGCTGCCGCTGGGCACGTGGGCGCTGGTGGCAAATGGAACGTTTTTTGCGGCGCTCTCCATCAGGAGCCGCAACCGGGAACTGCTGCTGCCGCTGATCCTGTTTCCCATCTTCATGCCGGCGCTCCTGGCGATGGTGCAAGCGACGGGATCGATTTTGACGGGCGACAGCGACCCGGCGCTGTGGATCAAGATGCTGCTGGGCTACGACGTGATTTTTACGACGGTGAGCCTGTTGCTTTTTGACGTGGTCTTGCACGCCGAGTAAGAAAACCCCTTTGAAAAAATGGCCTTTTGGCAGCTGTTGGGGCCGGCCGAGGACTACCACCTCAGTACCCTTCCCGAGGGCAACAGTACCCTGGTTTTTAGGCAAAGCCGTACTGTTTACAGCGTCAGATTTTCAGTGCTCTAATCGGGTTCTCTTCCATGGTGAAGGGAAAGAGGGTGCTGTGTGGCGAGTGATTTAAATCACATCCTCAAAGGAAACTTTACGGGAGTATTTGGGTAGGCGCTGGAATTCTGAAGCGCAGGTTGGGACCATGTTGCGAGTGACCCTGAAGGCCGTAGTTTATGTTTGCAAGCCGGCGACGGCCTCGTGCCCGCAGATCCGGAAGACGATTGTTGCGCGGATTCCCGCGAGCGACGCGCCGGCCCAATCGAAGCTGGGCATCGTACACTGGAAGGGATCGTTCAGGATTCACGGATGAAGAAGGCGGCAATCGGATTTTTTGTTGTGGTGACGCTGGCGCTGATGGCGTGGGGCTTCTACCAGGCCATTTATGTGGCTCCAAACGACGCCATGCAGGGCGAGATCTTCAGAATTTTTTACTATCATGTGCCCTCGGCGTCGGTGGCGTTCCTGTTTTTTGCCGTCTCGCTGATCGGGTCGATCGGGTTTCTGGCGTCGCGGCGCGGAAATCCTGACCGGGCGCAGGCGTTCGATGCCTGGGCTGTGGCCGGAGCGGAAGTGGGCGTGGTGTTCTGCACGGTGGTGCTGGCGACCGGCCCGTTGTGGGCGCGCAGGGCTTGGGGCATCTGGTGGACATGGGATGCACGGCTGACGACCACGCTGATTCTTTGGCTGATCTATGTCAGCTACCTGCTACTGCGGCGGTTTGCGGCAGGACCGCAGATGCAGACGCTGGCGGCGGTACTGGGAATTTTTGGCGCGCTGGACGTGCCGATTGTATACATGTCGAACCGCTGGTGGCGGACGCAGCATCCGGCTCCGGTGTTTGGCGGGGCGCCGGGCTCGGGCATGGACAAGTCGATGGTGGGCGCGTTTCTATGGAATATGCTGGCCTGGCTGTGCTGGGGATTGCTGATCCTTGCGCTGCGGTACCGGGTGGAGCGGAAGAGCCAATTGATTGAGGCCGAAGAAGCCCAACAGGCGCTTGAAGCCTGAGGGCGGAAGCAGAAAGAAACAAGGAGAAACCGATGGATCAAGCCGCAATACTCGACCACCAGTTCCTGATTGCCGCCTACGCGGTCACCTGGACGATCCAGTTGGG
>PLST01000201.1:9456-11671 GCA_003164255.1 Acidobacteriaceae bacterium
GGGCCATACGGCCAAATCCAAAGCAGGGGATACCACGTTTGTGTGAGGCGCTCGTACACCAGACGAGTAAGGCGGGGAATCTTTGTGGTATTTAAGTTTTTTCCAATCCCGCCGATGCTTGAAGTGTTAGCAAATTGCATTGAAACCTGCGTGGAGTGAATGAATGCACGACCTTTTAATAGCCCTTGCTTTTATTGGCATGGTAATCGCCCCTGCCATTGTTGCCGCCAAGTCGGATATTGATTTACCGAACGAATCTAAATAGATTCAGCGGTGCACCGTCGACTTCTCACCACCCCAGATTTGCGTTGACAGCCGACCCTGGAATTGGGTTGACGACCGATGGCGGGCCTTCGAATGAACTCTTCGGAGCGCCGCTCGGATTCCCATGACACTGCGTTTCGCTCAGCCTGCGCTGAGGCCGGTTCCGCGTTGACAGCGGAATCGCGCCCGGCGCGGGCGATTTGCACTTGGTAGTGTGGGCGATGGGCCTTCCTAGTAGCTTGATACCTAAGTCCGACGGTTCCTCGAGCCTGCCAACCTGCAAAGAAGTGAAATACTTCCGCCGGCCCCCCTAGTGCGTATTGCCGACCAGGCCGATAATGAAAAGAAGCCTGCGCCGACTTTTGCCGGAGGCGGAGCCACGTGGGGTCTCTCATTTGAGGCGCGACGAGCAATTTCGGGGGCGGCGGGACCATCCTGCAATGGACGCGATTCGGTCGCGTCCCCGACGGATGAGCGTGACTGGGAGGATGTGCGCTTGTTGCAGTCCGCGGGGGATGGCGGTTCTTCTTGCGGCGGCGCTTCTGGCGACGGGCCCGGAATGCTTGGGGACAGCAGCCTATGCGGAATCTGGAAAGGGATGGGCCGGCGAGTTTTCCGTTATCACAACGGCCCGATCAGCGCACAGCCTGAGCAACGAGGAGGCGCAGCGTTCCCTGCCAGTGCATTTGCGCGGTGTGGTGACCTATTTCGATCCGGATTTCGGAACCGGACATCCCGCTATATTCATTCACGATGGCACTGGTGGCATCTTCGTGGATCTGTCTTGCAAGGCCACGTGCAAGGCGGCCGATCAACTGTTCGCCGGAGCCCTTTTGGACGTGCGCGGAGTGAGCGCTCCCGGCAGCTTCGGCCCCATCGTCGGTAACTCGCAGTTTCGGCTTATCGGTCGTGCGTCTCTTCCTGCACATCCGCCGCGCGTCGACTTTGCCACTCTGAAAACCGGCGCGGAAGATGCGCAATGGGTGGAAGTGGAGGGGACCGTCCATCGGGTCATCGAGTTTCCCACCAGCGTGACGGTGTGCCTCGAGATGCGGGATGGCGCTATCAAGGTCACCATCCCCAGGGAAGTGGGCGCAACTTATGCTGGGCTGGTGGATGCCAAAGTCAGGATTCACGCTAACGCCGCTCCCACAATGAATGCGGAAGGCCAGATGATCGGTGTGCATCTTCAGGCGCCGAATCGTTCTGCCGTGCGGGTGATCGAACCCGCGCCCAGCGATCCCTTTGCACTCCCTTCCATCCCGATTGTGGGCCTCTTGCGATGGCGGCAACTCGCCACGCCATTCCACCGCGTGCATTTGCGCGGCAATGTGACTTTACAGTGGCCGGGTTCCTCACTCTGCATACGCGATGCGTCGCAGGCAATCTGCGCGGAAACAAGTGAGATCAGTCCGGTCGCCCTGGGCACCCTTGTCGATGTCGTCGGATTTGTCGAATCCGACGATAGTGTCCCGGTGGTCGCCGATGCGGTCTTCCGAATCGCAGGAAAAAGCGAGCCGGTCGCACCCCAGCCGACAACTGCGAACGAGATTCTTGGCCGAGGTTTCAACTTCAGGCTGATCCAACTCGATGGCCTGTTGATCGGCCAGAGCGTAGCCTCTTCCGACGCTACCCTTCTGCTCTCCTCCGGCGGTGCTCTTGTGGCGGCGATTCTGCCCATAAACCTGGCGGGATCCCAATTGAGCGCTTGGAAGATCGGCAGCAGGATACGCGTTACCGGAATCTGTTCGCCGGAGATCGATACACAGAATCATGTACAGCGGGGCGTCGCGGTCACGAAATCCTTCAGGATTTTGCTGCGCTCGCCCGCCGACATCACGCTTCTTGAACGCCCGTCCTGGTGGACGCCGGCGCATGCGATTGTGTTGCTGGCGCTGGCACTGATCGCTACCCTGGCTACGCTGGGCTGGGTGGTAACTCTCAGGAGGCG
>PLST01000489.1:0-675 GCA_003164255.1 Acidobacteriaceae bacterium
AAGAGCTCAACGCCGCCATCGAACGCGCCCGCATAAACGCGCTCACGCACTTCGGAAAGGCCGAGTGATGTCTCGCCTCCGTAGCGCCGGCCTCCTGGCCCTCACATTCTCCTTTGCCGCCGAGAGACTGCCATGAGCGCCCACCGCGTCTCCGACTTCGGTTTCCATCTGCCTCCAGAGCTGATTGCCCAGCANNCCCCCCGCCGTCCGCGGCGCAAGCCGCATGTTGGTGCTCAACCGCGCCACCGGCTCACTCGATGATTCGCATTTTTCTCAACTCGGCGACCAGCTCCACCCCGGAGACCTGCTCGTTCTCAACGACAGCCGCGTCATTCCAGCCCGCCTCTACGCCCATCGCACTCTTGTTCGCGAACGTGAACGCCCAACCGGCCAAATCGAAGTCATGCTCACCGAGCCAGCCGGCGAAAATCTCTGGCACGCCCTGGTCCGTCCGGGCCGCAAAGTCGCAATCGGCGAGCGCCTCGTCTTTCCCGCTCCTGGCGGCGAAATTCTCCTTGAAGCCGAAGTTCTCGAGCGTGGCCAGTTCGGCGAGCGCCTGCTGCGCTTCGCCCCATCAGCAGATTTCTTCGCAATCCTCGATCGCATCGGCCACATGCCCCTGCCGCCGTATATCCGCCGCGACGATGCGCTCGAAGACCGCGAGCGCTACCAGAC
>PLST01000489.1:735-945 GCA_003164255.1 Acidobacteriaceae bacterium
ATCGTCGCCGTCGGCACCACCGTAGTCCGCACCCTCGAGCACTGCGCTCTTGAGGCCCAGGGCAGGGAACTCGAACCCCACTCCGGCGAAACCGACATCTTCATCTCGCCCGGCTTCAGGTTCCAACTCGTCAGCGCCTTGCTCACCAACTTTCACCTTCCGCAATCGAGCCTGTTGATGCTCGTCAGCGCCTTCGCCGGCCGCGAGTCA
>PLST01000489.1:955-3036 GCA_003164255.1 Acidobacteriaceae bacterium
CTCAGGACGCTATGGTGTTGTCATGGACCAATCGCAGTCTCATCCCGGCGCAGCCACGGTTGCCGCTGCGGCCCCTTCCGGTCTTCTTCATCGGATTTTTTCCCGTCACCTTATGCACGTTTCGGTACTCATCCTGCTGGCCATGGCGCTCTCGGGCAGCCTCCTCACTCCCGCAGATCAGTTGCGCGATCCCGACGTCTGGTGGCATCTGGCCAACGCGCGCATTCTCCTCACGCAGCACCATTTCATCCGCGTTGAGCCTTACGCTTTCACTCTCGCCGGCCAAAGCTGGATCAACCCCGAGTGGCTTTCTGAGGTTCCCATTTGGCTGGCGTATAACTCGGCCGGCCTGCGCGGAATCTTTCTTTTTTCGGTGCTCTCTCTCTGCGCCAATCTCCTTTTCGTCTACTGGCGCTGTATGCGCACCTCGCAACACTCCGCGGCAGCGTTCTGGGCCTCGGTCATGGGACTCGTCCTGATGAGCACCAACACCGGCCCGCGCACCATCCTCCCCGCGTACCTCGCCCTCAGTGCTGAGATGGCCTTGCTTGAAGCGGCCGAAGATGGAAAACACCGTTTGCTCTGGCTGCTGCCGCCTCTGTTCTGCGTCTGGATCAACCTCCACGGCAGCGCTCTTGTCGGCCTGTTTCTGTTTGCCCTTTATATCGCCTGCGGCTCGTTCTCCTTCAGCATGGGAATCATCGTCCAGTCCGCCTGGCCCAGCGAACAACGTCGCAGATTACTCACGATTTTTGCCGCATCGGTCGCCGCGCTCTTCGTCAATCCCTACGGCTGGCGACTGGTATGGAATCCCTTTGACATGCTCGCGAACCAGGGCCTCATGCAGACCTTCGCCGAAGAGTGGCAGCCTCTGAGTTTGGCCTGGTATGCGGGCAAAGTCTCCGTAGCGGTCATCGTCCTTCTTGTCATCGCCAACTGCCTCCGCAGCCGCAATTGGAAAATCTACGAGCTGGCCTTCGTCTTCTATGCCTGGTATGCGGCCTTCGCGCACGCGCGCTTCACCTTCTTTGCGGCCGTCATCACCATCCCGCTGCTGGCGCGCGAGTCCGCGCGGAGCTTCCTGCTGCCGCTCGATCCCAAGACCATGCCGGCCATGAATGCCTTGTTCGCCGCCGCCGTTGCTTGCGTCCTTGTCGTTTACTTTCCATCGCAATCGTCCCTCAACAAGGCCATGAATGCGATCTATCCCATGCAGACCATCGCGTCTCTCCAGCCCTCCTGGCGCACCCTGAATCCTGACAGCCTCGGCGGACTCCTTGCCTTCGAGGGCAAACCCGACTTCGTCGATACGCGCTGGGATACCTTTGTGCATCACGGCGTCATGCAGGACTACCTCTCCATCAAGCTCCTCGGCAACTCGCTCGCCCTGCTCGACCAATACAAGATCGACCATGTGCTCATGCGTTCCGGCGAGCCGCTCAGCTACCTCTTGCAGCGTGTCCCCGGATGGCGTGTGGACAGAACAGAGGGAACCGGCGACGATACCTGCCTGCTGTTTTCAAGAACCGCCGCTGCAACGCCGCAAAAGTAAAACTTCGCTCCCGAGGCTGCTAAACTCTGGAACGTGCCCGATCAAGCCAAACCGCCCGTCTTCCTGCTCGACACCATGTCGTTCATCTTCCGCGCCTACCACGCCATGCAGCGTTCGCGGCCCATGTCCACGCGCGGCGGCCTGCCCACCGCTGCCACGTATGTCTTCGTCAACATGATTAAGAAGTTGCGCCAGGACTTTGAGCCGCAGTACTTTGCCGCCGTCTTTGACCTCAGCGGCGAAGTCTTCCGCGACGAGCGCGCCCGCACCATGGGCCCACTCCGCAAGTGGAACTCCAAGACCCAGTCCTTCGACGAANNCAGATCCCCTACATTCGCCGCGCCCTCGAAGCGCTCCGCATTCCCATCCTCGAAGCGCAGGGCTTTGAGGCCGACGACGTCATCGGCACCCTCGCGCGCCAGGCCGCCGAGCACAAGCACGAAGTCTTCATCGTCTCCGGCGACAAGGACATGATGCAGCTCGTCACGCCCCACGTAAAAATCCTCAACCCCCAGAAAGACAACCTCAT
>PLST01000284.1:0-3351 GCA_003164255.1 Acidobacteriaceae bacterium
GTGTACGGTTGGCCGGTGGCGACGTTCAACATGCCGTCCAGCGACCATCCGTCTGCGATCCACTTTGCTTCTTTGACGTTGGGCAGATTGTAGGTCCAGTACCATTGCACACGCTGGCGCACATCGAAGTTGGAGCTGGCGCGCTCCGCGTGCGGATTGAAGCTGTCGTCGGGCTGAGACGCGTTCGGAACAAAGTCGAGCCCGTCGCTCGCCGTGTCAATGGAGTGGGCCCATGTGTAGTTGAGCGTAGAGGTAACGCCGTGCAGGCCCTGCACCTTGAGTGTGGCCTGCGCGGAGTTGTAGCTGGACTCGGCGCTGGTCTCGATCTGGTTGATGTAGTAGAGCGGTATGTCGACGAACGAGCCGGTGGAGTAAGTGGGGAAACACTGGTTGCCGTAACTGATCGTCTGGCCGTTTCCGCAGTTCACCGTCCGGCCGGCAACGTTGTTCACCTGATTGATGTCGCGGAAGCGGAACAGGTGACGCCCCTGCGAGCCGATGTAGCCGACCTCGAGAGCGATGTTTTTGGCGAGCTGCGATTCGATGTTGAAATTGTAGGCGGCGTAGCGCGGTGTGGTCAGGCCCTGATCGACCGTGAACACGCTGCTCGGCGTGTAGTCGCCGAAGACCGGAGAGCCTGCGGAAATAATAGACAATGGATTGTTCGCTGCATCGTAACCAGTAACCGCCGGGGATGCGAAGCCAATCGTGTTGAAGGCCGGGCCTGCTTCGCCGGCGTTGGTGTTGTACGCCTGGTTGCCGACAAAGAAGTCCTGCGAGGCGCTGTCGTAAAAAATGCCGGCGCCGGTGCGGATCACGAGCTTGCCATTGCCCAGCAGATCGTCTGCAAGGCTGAGGCGGGGAGCAAAGTTGATCCAGTCCTTGGGATAAAGAGAGCTGGGCGCGCTGCTGGCGCCGATGGTCTGAAGGCCGCCGGTCTTGACGTTGAAGATGCTGAAGGCGTTGTTCTTGGCGCCAATCACGCCGAAATAATCCCAGCGCAGGCCGTAGTTCACGGTCATGCGCGGCGTCATGCGCCATGAGTCAAGCAAGTAGGCCCCGCCGCCATTCTGGTAGGAGTAGCGGGTGCCGGCGCCCTCGGCTGAGCTGCCGCTGTCGATCGTGCCAGAGAGGAAATCGTCGAGGCTGCTAAACACCAGCTTGCCGCGATGGCCGGAGTCAATAAAGCTGTTGATGAAGGTGCGCCGCCACTCGTACCCGGCCTTGAAGCTGTGACGGCCCTTGATGTAGGAGACGTTGCCGAAAAGTTGGTAGTTGGTGTCGATGCGGCCGCGCGCGTCGCTTGCGGTTACGCCGATGGGACTGTAGGCGCCCACGTCGATGGTGGGCAGGCCGAGATCGTACGAGCTGAAGCCCGGAGGCAGCGTGTTCAGACCGTAGGCCGTGTTCGGGTTGAGGCCCATGTCCTGTGGTACAAACTGCTGCAGGAAGCGATTGTAGCCGCCGCGAATTTCAAAGATCAGGTCGGAGCGGGGAACCGATGTGTAGGAGAGCGAAACGATGTTCACATGTGTCGGCGTCGAGGTGTTGAAGCCGGGTGCGCTGCTGCCGGTGTAGAGCATGCCCAGCGGGAAGCTCTGCAGCCCGTGCGAGAAGAAGTAACGGCCAGTGAGCAGATCGCCGGGCGAGAAGATGTGCAGATGCTGGTCGATCTTGGCGATCACGTTGTCGCTGTTGTTACTGAACGGCGTCGTAAAGGTCTCGCTGCCTCCGCTGGTGGGCAGAGCTCCCCAGGGCTTGCTGTTCAGCAGGCTCTGGATGACGGGGTTGATGACGCCGCCCCCGGATGTGTACGCGTCGATGTCGGTCTGCGTGGGCACTGTGCCCAACTGCGGCAGGCCGCCGTTTTCGCGCTGGCCCTCATAAGCGGCAAACCAGAACGATTTGTCTTTCAGGATCGGTCCGCCGGCGGAACCGCCAAACTGATGGTTGCTAAAGGAGTTTTTCGGCTGCGCGTCGGTGTTGAAAAAGTTGCGCGCTGCCAACCCGCCATCGCGGAAGTACTCAAAAAAACTGCCGTGCACCGTGTTGTCGCCGCTCTTGGTCACGATGTTGACGGTGGCGCCTGAGCTGCGGCCAAACTCGGCTTCAGGATTACCGGTGACGGGAATTTCAGCCAGCGCATCGACGGGAAGAATGGTCGAAGGGCAGCCCCACACGCCCGCCTGGTTTACTGAGGGCAGATTGCGGTACCCGTCGTTCATGTCGGTGCCATCCAGAAGATAATTATTTGATCGGCCGCGGTTGCCGTTCAGGCTGAACAATCCGTAAGACCCGGCGGACTCAGTCGAACCAACCGGGTCGCTCGAGGCGCCCGGCACAAGCTCGAGCAGCTTGGTAAAGTCGCGTCCGTTCACGGGCAGCTCAGCCACTTCACTGGCTTCAAGTGTGCCGCCTGTATTGTTGGTGGTGGTTTCAATCAGCGGCACGTCGGCGGTCACTTCGATGACTTCCTCCACCATGCCGGTGGGGAGCTTGACGTCGGCGCGCGTCGGCGAGCCCACGCTCACCGGAATTCTGGTCAGCGTGGTGGTGCGGAAACCGGCCTTTTCAACTGTGATGCTGTAGGTGCCGAGGGGCAGCTCAGAGGCCACGTATTGGCCCTCGTCGTTCGCGGGCACAATACGGTTCAAGCCAGTGTCGGGGCTGAAGACCTTCACCTGCGCGCCCGGAATGGCAGCGCCCGACGTGTCAGTGATCGTGCCTTGAATGCTTCCGCGGAAGGTTTGCGCAGGCGCGACGCAAACGCAGACGACGAGGGACAGAACGACAGATAGGATGGCAGCCGAGCGGCTAAGCATAAGGCTAAGCTCCTCAGAAAGAAATTTTCTTGGGTTATTGACGAGATGATAACACGCGTTTTGTTTGAAAATCTGTGACCGATGACCATCCGGCCTATAATGATGGGCAATTGCCATGGCAGATATTGATGCGTTATTGAATCGCTGGCAAAAGGCCGGCGTGCTGGCCGCGGATATCGCGGAGCGCATCCGTGCCTACGAGCAAAAAGAGGACAAGCCCGGTGGGCTCCGGTGGCAGGGACTAATTGCGCTGATCATGGGCGCAATCCTGCTCTCCTGCGGCGTCGCGCTGTTTGTCTCGGCACATTGGGATGAGCTGGGGCCTGGGGCGCGCTTCGCACTCGTCATTGCGATGATGGCAGTCTTTCACCTCGGCGGCGGCCTGGCGCGCGAAAGCTACAAAGCGCTCTCAACCTCGCTGCACGCCGTGGGAACGCTGGCGGCCGGCGCAGCGATTGCGCTGGTCGGGCAGATCTTCAACATCCAGGAGCACTGGCCCGGAGCGGTTCTGCTGTGGGCTCTGGCCGCG
>PLST01000284.1:3375-4775 GCA_003164255.1 Acidobacteriaceae bacterium
CTATACCTCACGTTCTTCCTTGGCTCGCGGCAAAGAATTGCCCAGGGGATTCTGTTCGCATCTGCAGCCGTCACGGCCGTGGTGGGTCTTGTGCTCACGCTCGATGGCTGGGTTTCGTGGTCGGGGACGCAGACCTTTGTTCCTTTCAGCACGCGCGTGTGGGCGTGGATTGTGATTGCCGCGTTGCCCCTGGCGATTGCAGCCTTCCATGGCCACAAGGGACTGGTTCCGCCAACGCTCGCCATTGGGCTTGCTGTCGCGCTGCCCTGGTGCCTTCGCGCGCAGACACATGTCGAAGGTCACCCCACACCGGTTCCCCGAACCTATACGGTGCTGGAACCAACCCTCGCGGCTTATGCGCTGGTCGCGCTCTTTGCCGTCTTCCTCTGCGCCTGGGGCGTGCGCATGGCCTCGAAAGCGCTGGTCAACTTGGGCATCGTTGGGTTCGCCATTACCGTGGCCTGGTTCTACTTCAGCGACATCTTCGATAAGGTGGGCCGTTCGCTCGGATTGATCGGGCTCGGCGTGCTGTTCCTCGCCGGCGGATGGGCCCTTGAAAAAATGCGACGGCGGCTTATGGCGCGGATGGACGCTGCCGGTTCCGGGGAGGCGCAATGAAGATTGGAAATTGGACTCTGACTAAAACTTCGCTTGCGCTGCTGCTGATACAACTCGCGCTGGTGTCGACGATTGCAGCAAAATATTTTTATGAGCGCCAGAAATGCCCGCGAGTGTGGACGCGGACGGTAGCGGTTTATGGGCAGGTGCCCATGCGCGGCCGCTACCTGAGCCTGCGGCTCACGGTGGACGGCTGCCAGAGCACGCTCCCTTCCGCCAAGGCGGCGAAATTCCCACGCGGATGGAACGGAGCAGCGGTGCCTGGCGACTACTCGGTGGGTTATGTCGCACCGGTATTTTTTCCCGCAGACTTGAAGGTGGAGAACAACCAGTTGGTTGCGGTCGAGATCACAGACGAGGAGCGTCAGGAGTCAGGCCAGATGGTCGAGGCGCCTCCGGGCGCGGCATGCCAGCAGTTCAGGCTGGCCAAGCCGGTGGACTATTACATCGCCGAGCATGCGCCGGACCCATCGTGGACCAAGCAAGGCCGGGAGTTGTGGATTGAGGTCACGCTCCCGCCCAAGGGCCCGCCCAGGCCGCTCGCGCTGGCGCTCAAGGACAATGGGCTCTGGAAGCCGCTCAACTTCTGAAGGGTTCACGGCAAAGCAGGAGCGCCGGCTTCAAGATGCTGTCACAAAACTCCGCTGAAACGCTGTTTTGTAACAAGGGCACGGCTTCAGCCGGGCCGTAACCGACGCTAAATTAACGAGGGCTTCAGCCCCTGCAACGGATGAAGGGCGAAAGAACTCCGCGGCATGCGAGTTTCGTAACAGCCTCTCCAG
>PLST01000427.1 GCA_003164255.1 Acidobacteriaceae bacterium
GCCATTCGCACCGCATGGAAGCAGAAAACCGGCGACCAGTCAGTGCTCGAGGTAACCGAGCCCGCCGACGTTTCGTTCTGACTGTTGCATTAGAGCGTTTTCGCGTTTACTGTAACCGGCTTTGAAAGGGCACGGCTTTAGCCGTGCCGCACAACATCAATAAAAACCGTTGGGCTTTAGCCCCCGAGGGAAAGCACAACGGTCCACAACATTTCGCAATCCGCTCGAGCCTTCGCAAACCGGCTGGGACTTGATGCTCAGTAGGCCTGCAACTGATCCAGCGGCAACCGGACCCGGAAACACGTCGACCCCGGCTCAGAGCGCACGCTGATGTAGCCCTTGTGCTTGCGCACAATCCGCATCGCATTATCCAGCCCAAGTCCCAAGCCCTGCCCGGGCGCCTTGGTCGTGAAGAACGGCTCGAAGATGCGCTCCTGCAACTCCGGCGGAATGCCCGGGCCCGTGTCCCAGATCTCCACCAGCATCATCTCGCCTTCAAGCCGGCAGGCAACCCGCAGCAGTCCCTGGTTGCCAAGCGCATCAAGAGCATTCTCAATCAGCGCGGTCCACACCTGGTTCAGCTCGCCGCCGTAGGCATTGATGCGCGGCAACCCGGGCTCATATTCGCGCTCGATCTCCACATTCGTCATGCGCGAGTGAAGCATTTGCACCGTGGCATCCAGGCCCGCCGGAACATCCACTTCAAGGATCGGTGCGCGATCCATGCCCGAGTAAGCCTTGATGGCGTCGATCAGGTCGAAGATCCGCGCCGTGGAGTGAGCCAGTGTCTCCACTGAGCGGTGTGCACGCAGGTAGCGTGCAAAAAACTGCAGGCACACACAGGTCTCATCGGCGCTGAGCAATGTACGCAACTTGTCGAGGTCAGCGACCGTCACCCCATGCTCGGCAAACTGCGGCGCCATCTCCCACGGCTCCGGGCAGCCGATGTCCGTGAGCCAGGAACGCATCGAATCCTCGCGAGCAATAAAGGCCAAAGCGTTGGACTCGTGATTTTGAACCGGCAAGGGAACTGGCCGGTTGAGAATATTCTCTTCCCAGGCCTGAATGCCCTCGACCTGGTCCTGGTTGAGGCAGAGGTTGACGAGCTTGAACCGGTTTTGCCGGTTTAGGTTGAGCGCCTCGCCCAGGCTTGAGGCAGCACTCTGCGCCGCCGAGGCTGGATTATTGAGCTCGTGGGCAAGGTTTCCAGCCAATTTGCCAAGGGCCGCAAGCTTTTCCGCCTGCTGCTCAATGCGGGTTACTTCGCGCACGCGGTCCAGCAGCGTCGAAACCACCCGCTGCCCCATTGAGGGGATGGCCTTCAGCATGTCTGGAAAAAGCGACTTCGGAATCAGGAGCGCCCACACATCCGAGATGGCGAATCCCTGTCCCCCATAGTTCTTCATTCGCGAGAAGGGAAGCAGGCCCGTCATCTGCCCGGCGCGCCCAATGAACAGGGCCATGGGGCCGCCATGCTGGCGTCGAACATGGATCTCCCCTTTGAGGATCAGGATCATGTTGACTGCGGCGGATCCTTCCTCAAACAAAACATCGCCGGCTTTGGCAGTAAACTCAAATCCCTGCCGCGCCAGCCACAGCCGGTCTTCCAGCGGAAGTCCGTGCAACGGGCCGATGCGATCCAATGCAGACGCGATTTCTTCCACCGGGGTGGGGGTGGAGGGAGAAGTAATAGCGGTGGAGAGCATCCGGCGACCTCCGGGCTGACTCATTCAGAATAGCCGATGGAACGTATAGGGGCCTGGAAGGAAATCCGGATGAGATTTTCCGTTGACGATTAGGTACTTAGGTACTCTNNGGTAATCGACTTGAGCGGAGTATGCGTCTAACTCAAAGTAATCAAAAATGGTGACCCAATAGAAATCAAGCATAAGATACCCGGGAAAAGCGCTACGCGAACGCTTCTTCCCCTCATCCTCCTGGTGGCCCTGGCGCTTCGCCTGGCCGTGGTTCCATTCAACAGTTTCCTGTTTGAAGATCTCATGGATTCCAACCACATCCATGCCTGGGAGCAGGGCAACGTGGCCCGCGCCCTGGTGGCCGGCCACGGGTTTGGCAGCCCGTTTGTTTCCAATCAGCCTTCGGCGATCATGCCGCCGGTGTACCCGCTCATTGTGGCGGGCTTCTTCCTGTTGTTCGGCATTCATACGCCCCACGCGATTCTCGCCATCCACATCTTCGACTGCGTCATCAACGCGTTAGCCTGCATTCCGATTTTTCTGCTCGCACGCCGCAGCTTTGGACAGCGGACGGCAGTCTGGGCNNCAGAGCATGGAAAAATCCGCGCGCCTTGGTCTCTGGGCGGGCTTCGGCCTTCTGGCTGGATTCACAGCACTCACTGAGCCATCGTCGCTGGTGCTCAGTCCGTTTCTTCTGGCGCTGGCCGCGTGGAAACTGGCGCACAACGGCAAACAGTGGCTGGTTCCCGGCGTCGTCGCCTCGCTAACTCTGGCCGCCACCATCTCGCCATGGCTCATCCGGGACGCGCTCGTGTTTCACCGCTTTATTCCCATGCGCGACAGCATGGGACTCGAACTGTGGATGGGGAACAATGGTGACAGCCTGCGCTGGACCAGCGACGACCTGCATCCCCTGCACGACATGAAGGAACTCGCCGCCTACGACAAGGGCGAACTAGCCTACATGGACCAGAAAGCCCTCGAAGCCAAAACCTACATCCGCCAGCATCCCGAATGGTACGCATGGATGTGCGTGCGGCGCGCCGTCTATCTGTGGACTGGATACTGGAGCATCAAGCCGGCGTATCTCGCCATGGAGCCCACCGATCCGGAAAACATTCCCATGGCCACCGCGCTCACCTTGCTTTCGCTCACGGGACTCCTTCTCGCCTGGCAGCGGAAGAACCTTGATTTTGTTCGCTACGGCGGCGCGATGTTCCTCTTTCCGATCATCTATTACTTCAATCACCCCGAGCCCTATCACATGCGGGCAATCGACCCGCTGGTCGTGATCCTGGGTTCCTTTGCCGTGGTCACATGGCGCGAGCGCGCAAAGGTTGCCGTCGCCGATCCGGCAGTGCCTGCGGTGGTTGTAGAAGCCTGACGGACTCCGCGATACATGTTTCAACGCCGTTTTGATGCATTGCGAAAGAGCCGCCACCAGCGGCTCTTTCGCTGTTCCACGACTACAGCATTCAAGCATTTACCCACTGCCCAATGCGACCGGCCTAATAAGCCGGAGGCGCACCGGACACCGGGATGGAAACCGTGCCTTGATTCGCCAGCGCAGTTGCCAGCGAGAAGCCTGGCCCGGTGCTGGCCGTCAGGAACGGCGTGAGGGCGACGACAGCCGAACTTGAGCCGTTGTAAACGGCCGTGATGCCGTCGTTGGTTTCGTAGTTGCGGTTGTTGGCCGGATTGCTGTTGGAGATAACGCGGCCCAGCACGCGATGCTCGCACTCGATGCCCATGATGGCCGCGGAGACCTTGGCGAGATAGTCGAGTTCTTCCGGCGAGTAGGTCGGGTCCACCCACTCGTGCCTTGCCTGCTTGAGGCGCGCCTTCGAGGCCAGGGTGGCGAACTCCTGAATGGCGTTGAGATACGCTCCGATAAACGCGTTCTCGAGCGCGTCGAGCAAGCCAAGGAATGGGCCGATCATGTCAAAGCTGCCCGAAGGGAAGTAGAAAGTCTGTACCGGATCGGCAGCAGCATTGGGGATTTTGAGCAGGCCGCGCAGCAGATTAGCGTGGGAGATCTCCTCCGTGAGAGCCGCCTGAATGTAATTGACATTGCCGAGATTGCCGCCGGGACCTACATTGTCCGCCGTGCCCCCAGGGCCAGCGAGATTGGGATCCGTGATGACGCCGCCGACCAGGCCGTTGTAATAGAACGTGGTGGCCAGGTCCTCGGCAATGAGGGCAGCGGTTGCAATCTGGGCAACGGTGTCCTTGGCCTGGGCTGCTTCTTCCGCCCTTTCGCCAGGAGACTCGGGCTCATCCGCGCGGGCCGAGTGCGGGGTTGCCACGCCGACCAGCAGCGGGGCAGTCATGGCCGCAACCCCGGCCAGGCCGGTACGTTGCATGAAGTTGCGGCGATTGATCAGTTGTTGGCTCACAGTGCGAAATTCTTCCGGCAGACCAGATTGACTGGGCAGTTTCGTTGACCCCATGGTGACCTCCGTTTTGATTTTCCGAATGTGCGGAATTTGATCGGACTCGTTTCAGTCCGCAATGGGAGAACGATGCCGCACTAGAAACGGATTGCCTGAGTAGAAAAAGATTTGGCGGGGCTGTTGAAAACCGCAGCAGAAAGAGCCGCGACCCGCGGCTCTTAAGCCTGCTGAAAACCCCATCGTTGCTTTTCCGGAGGGAGCGTGGGGCTTGAGCCCCACGAATGAGCCCTCTCGATTCAGTCGGGCTTTAGCCCTGGGCCTTTTTTTAAAATGCCGGAACATCTGTGTCAGCAGCCTGAAGAGCCGCGACCCGCGGCTCTTTCTTTCGGCACCTTCCGACTCCGTCGCCGGAGCTCGCCCGTCGAAGCTGTTGTTTACCTCTCCGGCAGTTCGGCCGCCATTCGTTTGAGCGTAGCCAGAATTTCATTCCCTTCCGGCGTGCCCCAATCCCCGTTTTGCTGGACCATGAACACCAGGATCCTCCCCGTTACGGGGTTAATGTCGATCGCGTTTTTGTAAGCACCGCCGTGGCCGAAGCTGCTGCCCGAAATACCCCAGCCAAAGCCGTAATCGGTGTTGCCAAAGCCGTTGTTTTCCCTGGCGGTCATCCAACTGATCGCCTCGGGCGACAGGTATTGTTTTCCATCGAGCGTGCCGCCGTCCAGAATCATCCGGCAAAACTTCTCCATGTCGGCTGCGGTCGAAAACAGCCCTCCTGCCGGCATGGGATACCGATGCTCGCGGTCGCTCAGCCGGTAGGTGAGCTGCTCAATCGGCGTTGCCTCTAGGTTGCCTGTCTGCTTTGACAGCTTGTATGTGGTTGCAATGCGCGCGCTCTGGGCCTTGGTGGGCCAGAACGTGGTGTTTTTCATGCCAAGCGGATCGAACAGCCGCGTCTGCATGAAGTCTTCATACGGCATGCCGGAGACCACTTCGAGAATGCGGGCTGCCGTGTTCAGTCCTTCGTTCGAATAGCTGTAATCGGTGAATGGCTGGAAGAGCAGCGGCTCGGCGGCATAACTTTTCACAGCATCCTTCAGCGGAAGCAGGTCCAGCGCGCCTGGCTGCGCCGCCGATTTAAACGGAAGTCCGCTGGTGTGCGACAGAATCTCAGACACCAGGATGGGGTGGTCCGCCGTGACCAGGTCGGAAGCCTGCACAGGGCCAGCCGCAGGCAACTTTGGATCGGGTCGAGTGCGATACACCTGCTGGCCGTGGAACTCCGGAAGATATTGCTCGACCGGTGCGCTAAGGTCCACCTTCTTCTCATCCCAGAGCATCATGAACGCGCTTGCTGTCACCGGCTTTGAGACCGACGCAATCCAGAACAGGTCGTCGGCTCTCATCGGCGTTTTGGTAGCAAGGTCGCGAAACCCCACTGGCTCCAGATAAATGGTGCCATGCCTGGTCGACACGAGTGTCACGGCGCCGGCAATGGTATGGTTGTCGACCAAATGCTGCAAATACGCATGGATGGAATCGGGTTGTTTTGACTGCGACTCACGCGTACTCGCCGTACTCACCAGTTTTTGCAAAGGCTCAAGAACCACAAACTCCACCAGCTCGCTCGGTTTCACTGCGTCCTGCAGCACCGCAATCTGTTTCTCCTGCCAGTTGGCAGGGGGCGCAGTGCCCGTGCGCAGGAACTGGATCGCTTCTTCGCCCATCGTGCCGAGTTTTGGCCACGAAGCAATATGAGATGCGGCCTCCTTGAGCAGCGGCGAATTGGCCTCAAGCGCATCGAGCGCCGGCGCGGCAGCCACCCAGGACTGGAACAACCAATCCAGCCGATCAATGCTTGCCGTGTCTCCGCCGATCGACCTCTCCACAAGACTCTGGAACTCATGTTTCAGCGGCGGGTCCATGCGCGCCGCATCCACCACCCGGTCATAGACCGTTGCCGGCGTCGGGTTCTCGATTCTGCTGCGTACCGAGAAATCTACCGGCTGCACTGTGGCAATGAACAGCTCGAGCGGTTGAATCTGTGTTGTCCCTGCCAGGTTGCGCATCACCCGCACCGGGCCGGACAGGTGCATCAGCCCTTCGCCCTCCAGCCGCAAACTTTCCGCAGTCAGGCGTCGATACATATCGTTCACGTCGCGGTCGTGCGCAGGCGACCAGAAGCGCTCAGCCACCGCAGCCGCGCGTGGCCAGATCCGCGAGTCAATCGTCTCAGCGGTCAACTGCTCGCCCCACATGCACGCCTCGCCGCCCTGGATGAGCGCGGCCTGCTCGGCCGTCAGGCCGGAATCCGCGGGAACTGGGTCAGCCAGGTACATCTCCCCCGCAGTGTAGGCGTGATCCAGGTAGTACGGTTGCGAAAGGAACCCGCGATGTCCCTGTTTCGCGGCATTGATCAGAAATTCGATGCCATGCCAGTTCTGAATCACGGCCTCCTGCGGCAGCGTCGGACTCAGGATCTCGTCCCAACCCACCATCTGCTTGTGGTGCGCGGCCAGGATCTTCTGGACCCGCGTGCTGAAGTACGCCTGCAGCTCCGCCGTCGTCTTCATCCCGTGCGCATCCATGAACGCCCTGATCTGCGGATTTGCGTTCCACTCCTTCCCGTTGCTCTCGTCCCCGCCGATATGCAGATACGGATCGGGAAACAATTGCGCCATCTCGCCCAGGAACGCATCGAGAAACTCAAATGTCGACTCGCGCGTTGGGTCCATCGCAGCATCCATCACGCCGAACTTGTCGGCAATGGCGAATGGTCCCGGCGCACTGCCAATCTCGGGATAGCCGACCATCCAGCTCTGCGAGTGGCCGGGCATATCAAACTCAGGAACCACGCGGATGCCGCGCGCTGAAGCGTAGGCAATCACCTCGCGAATCTGCTGCTGCGTGTAGTATTGGCCGTTCGAGCCAAGTTCCTGGAACTTCGGAAACACAAGGCTCTCCACGCGAAAGCCCTGGTCCTCGCTCAGGTGCCAGTGCAGCACGTTGAGTTTCATTGCGGCCATTCCGTCCAGCGTCCGCTCCACCACCGCCACGGGAAGAAAATGCCTTCCTGCATCGAGCATCAGGCCACGCCACTCGAAACGCGGCGCATCTTCGATGTGGACACCCGGAAGGGCATATCCATCGCCCGAGGCCTCCGCAAGCTGCAGCAAGGTCTCCATGCCGCGCAGGGCGCCGATGTCGGTTTTGGCGCGGAGAGATGCGTGGTGCGCATCAATATCGAGCGTGTAGCTCTCATCCACTCCCGGCTGCACCACATCTGCAGCAGACCCCGTGGCAACGTCGACCGAAAGTGTAGCCCCTGTCCCTTGCGCCGCCGGCAACTCACTCATCGATACGCCGGTCCGCGTCTCTAGCCTCTGGATCAGCCGCTCCGCTGCAGGTCTTACGCGCGGGCCAGTGTCTCCACTCAGCGCATAAGAGAAAGAGCCGTCGATCGGCAGCAGTCCGCCTCGCGGCTCAAGCGTGGCCGGCAGCGGCATTAGCGCATTCAGGGAGCTCGCCGCCTGAGCACCGGTTTGTGCCACGGCCATCGCGCCCGCAAAAGAAAGCAGAATCAAACCAGCAACAAGACGAATCCCCACGCAACCCGCCGTCCGCTGCTTCACGTCATCGAACAATCTCAAACCCGGCATTCTCGTCTCCCGTGTGCCTCTGGATTTTAGAACGTCCTCCGGGTCTTCGTCTTGAATGCGATCTGTCTTGTTGCAGGCCCTTTGATTTAAACTTGCCGGGTTGCATCCGCCGTCTTTATCTCAATGCAATGTCCTGCGCAACCCTGAAGGTTCGGAATCTCCGCGTCGTCAACCAGGTCTGAAGAGGAGTTCAGCAATCATGCAAGTCAAAGCCGGTCGATTTGTGAAAGCGAAGGCCTGTGCCTTCGCATTTTTATTTCTGGCGTTAGGGGCAACAAGGTCGGCTGCCTCCAGCGGCACATCTGCCGGCATCTTTGAGCTCTCCGGTCCACGCCTGACGGC
Organism: Acidobacteriaceae bacterium; assembly: GCA_003164255.1. Taxonomy (GTDB): domain Bacteria; phylum Acidobacteriota; class Terriglobia; order Terriglobales; family Acidobacteriaceae; genus Telmatobacter. The sequence goes on from PLST01000427.1 coordinate 8,092, forward strand.
CCGTTTCACAGCCGACAACGGAAGCCTTCGCGTTGTATCGGTCCGCAATGCCGCCGGTGGTGCAATGCTGGCTCCCGGTGAAGCGTTCAGTCTCGCACTGCGCGATCGCCGCGTGATTTCTGCATCCACAATGAGGCTGGCCGCTCCGCCCGTTGTGGCGACCGTTGCGCCCAGGCCCGATGCATCCAGCGCAGCCGAGCGTGTCGAGGGGCGCAGCGTCTGCGCCGATCTCTCGATCGATGCCGACTCGCTCTCCGTTCACTGGTGCGCAATTCTGCGCGACGGCGCCAACTACCTGCGCCAGGAAGTCAGTTTCAAGGCGACGTCCCAGCCGCTGGACATCGCCGAGGTCAGGCTTTTCGACTTCGACGCTCCCGGCGCCCAAGTGGTGGGAAAAGTCCCCGGTTCGCCCATCGTCGCCGGAAATTTCTTCTTCGGTTTCGAATTCCCACTCTCCACCAGCACCGTCACTGGGGCCCACGCAAAAGCCTTTCTCACGCGCATTCTGCCGCTCGAGGCGGGCAACTCCATCACGTACTCCTCCGTCATCGGCGTTGCCGCGCCGGGTCAGATGCGCAGGGAATTTCTCGCCTACATTGAGCAGGAGCGCGCACACCCCTACCGCACGTTTCTGCACTACAACTCCTGGTACGACATCGGCTACGGCAACCGTTTCGATGAGGTCGATGCCCTTGATCGTGTAAACGCCTTTGGCGAGGAGCTGGTGCGCAAGCGCGGCGTCACGCTCGACTCATTTCTCTTCGACGATGGCTGGGACGACACGCAAACGCTCTGGCACTTTAACTCCGGCTTGCCCAATGGCTTTACGAAAATTCACGAGGCGGCCGACAAGAACGGCTTCGGCATTGGCGTGTGGCTTTCGCCCTGGGGCGGTTACTCCACGGCCAAGAAAGAGAGGATCGCCGCCGGAGAAAAAGCAGGCTATGAAACCGTGAAGGGCGGCTTCGCGTTGTCCGCACCGAAGTATTACGGGCTTTTTGAATCCACCTGTCTCGAAATGATCTCGAAGTACGGCGTCAACCAGTTCAAGTTCGACGGCACAGGCAACGCAAGCACAGTGTTTCCGGGGAGCCTCTTCGACAGCGATTTCTCGGCGATGATTCACCTCATCGAGCGGCTGCGGCAGCAGGAGCCGAACATCTTTATCAATCTGTCGACAGGGACCCAGCCTTCGCCGTTTTGGCCACGGTACACAGACTCCATCTGGCGTGGCGGCGACGATCACAGCTTCGACGGCGTCGGCAGCTGGCGTCAGAAATGGATCACCTACCGCGACGAGCAAACCTATCGCAACATCGTCCTCGGNNACCCAGTTGCAGGAGATGTACATTACGCCGTCGCTGCTCACCAGCAAAAACTGGGACGATCTGGCCGAGTCTGCCAGGTGGTCGCGCGACCATGCGGCCGTGCTCAAAGACACCCACTGGATCGGCGGCGATCCCGGCAGGCTTGAACCCTACGGCTGGGCCTCATGGAC
>PLST01000470.1 GCA_003164255.1 Acidobacteriaceae bacterium
TGGCAGAACCAGTTTCCCGGCTACGAGATCCTCATCGACGACCCGGAACTGACCTCCGTTTGCCCCAAAACCGGGTTGCCTGACTTTGGCATCCTCACCATCCGCTATATGCCCCGCGATCTGTGCCTCGAACTGAAGTCGCTCAAGGAGTACCTGTTCAGCTACCGGAACCTCGGTATCTTTCAGGAGAATATTGTCAACCAGGTCCTCAATGACGTGGTCAAGGCCTGCAACCCGGTCTGGGCGGTCGTTCGCGGCGAGTTCCGCCCCCGCGGCGGCATAGGCACCACGGTTGAAGCCAAATATCCGCGGCCGACGGCGTGAGCCTGAATGAACGGCAGTGGGCCTGCCCCGGCTCACTGTGATATTCGTTGTACCTCCTGACGCTGCTTGGCAGGATCACAAACCCTTGGCCACTCAGAACCCATCGCTCCGCTCGCGCTTCTCGCCCGCTCTGGTTACATTTCTGCTGCTCATCGGCCTTAACCTGCTCAATTTCATTGACCGATACATTCTGCCCGGCGCACAGCCCCTCATCCAGCGTGAATTCCACTCCACCGACCAACAGATGGGCGCGCTGACCACGGCGATGTTCATTTTCTATATGATTGCCGCGCCGCTCACCGGCTGGCTCGGCGACCGCTACAGCCGCAAGCCGCTCATTGTGGCCGGCGCCGTCCTCTGGAGCCTGGCAACCCTCGGCACCATCTGGGTTCACAGCTACTGGACCCTCTACGCGCGCCAGGCGTTTGTGGGCATTGGCGAAGCGACCTTCACCATCTTTGCTCCGGCCGTGCTGGCCGACTTTTATCCGGAGCGCGAGCGGAATCGGGTTCTATCGATCTTCTACATCGCCATTCCGGTCGGCGCGGCTCTGGGCTACCTGGCGGGAGGGGAACTGGGAACGCTCTGGGGCTGGCGCGCTCCGTTCTTCGTCTGTTCCATTCCCGGCCTGGTGATCGCGGCTCTCTACGCGGGGTTGGGAAAAGAACCGGTGCGGGGATCCTCTGACCATCTGAGCGCGACTACGGATCGCTCGACGGTTTTTGGACTCTTCAAGAACGCCGCATTTCTCACTGCAACCCTGGGTCTGGCGACGCTCACCTTTGCCATGGGCGGTATTTCTGCCTGGATGCCAACCTTCCTCCATCGCGTCGCCGGCATGTCGGTGGCCAACTCCAGCCTTACCGTCGGCGCCATCACGGTAGTCGATGGCATTGCCGGCACTCTCACGGGCGGATGGATCGCCCAGCGTTGGCTCCGTACCAATTACAGGGCTCTCTACCTGCTCTCCTTCTGGAGCGTCGTGCTTACTCTTCCGTTTGGTGCGCTCATTTTCTTCGGTCCGCGCGCCCTCACGGTTCCCGCGCTCATTTTGGCCGAGTTTTTCCTGTTCCTCAACACGGGGCCACTCAACACCGCGATTGTGAACTCGGTTTCAGCGCCGGTGCGCGCCACAGCCATCTCCATCAATCTGTTTTTCATCCATTTCTTTGGCGACACGTTCTCGCCGCAGATCATTGGAGCCATCAGCGACCACTCAAACCTCAGTATCGGCCTGGGCGCCACGCTCATCTTTCTTGTGATCTCCGCGTTGATTTTGCGCGCGGGCGTGCGCCACGCTCCTCCGCTGGAAGAGACGGCCTGATTTCAGAAAGATTGAGAGGGTTTTGGACTGTGCTGGCCGCTACTTTGCGGGACGCGTCTCCTGGTCCCGCGTATTCATGAAGGTCCGTCCGCTCCCCTGGGAGCGCAGATTCGGGTCGAGGATCGGGGGCCGGCTCTGCTCGCCGTTGAATCCGCGCGCCAGCATTGGATTGGGCTTGAACCTCGGCGGCCCTCCGTAGAACTGCCGTGCGTGGCTCAGCACCATGCCCGCACGCCCATGCATGGGCTGCACGATACCCCTGATGCGCACGTCCATGTCGCGATACTTTCTCAGTTCACCGACCTCGTCGCGATCGTCGGCGAGGCTCACGATCGTGAATCGGCAGTCGGCGTCCGGGGTTGCAGGCGTGCATACGTCAAGAAAGCGCGTTCCGTTGGACAGCTCCACGACGTTGTACACGTGCGCGGACACGCACACATCCTTGTTCACCAGCTTCGATGCTTCATCGGCCGTCATGCACGTCTTGGGGCTCGCAGCAAACAGCGGCGATACGGTCGCCGCCAGAACCGCCGAAAGCCACAACGGATGTCGGGTCACCGCATTCTCCTGCCCAAATTCCATTCCCAACGGGTCGGTTCGGCAGTGAGGGCTGTCACCACGATTGAAATTGATATACAATGACCAATGTATATCCGGAGGTGGAGGGATGAAGGTCGCGAAGTGGGGAAACAGCCTGGCGGTGCGCCTGCCCGCCTCCTTGGTCCAGGAGCTGAGGATTGAGGAAGGGGACGAAATTGACTTGACTCCCAGCGGCAGGGGGAAGTTTGAGGTCTCTGCTGACGAGAGGCGCAAACAGGCGTTGGAGGAAATGCGGAGGTTGCGGTTCAAACTGCCTCCTGGATACAAGTTCGACCGCGAGGAGGCGAATGCGCGTGGGCCGTATAAGCCTGTCGATCGAGGGAACAGGGGAGAGGCCGCGGATTGATGACTGGACGCGTATTTCTTGACACCAATTTATTGATTTACGCGTTTGCCGAGAACAGCGCCAAGGTGGACGTGGCCGAACGACTGGTAAACGATGGCGGAGTGGTCAGTGTCCAGGTACTGAATGAATTGGTAAACGCTCTGAACCGGAAATTTGGATTTGGTTGGTCCCGGATTCGTGACATCATCGACAGCATCTTGATGACCTGTCCGAATCCGCTGCCGCTTACGCTGGAGACGCACCGCGCTGGATTGCGCATCTGCGAGCGCTATGGATACTCAGTGTATGACGGACTGATTATTGCCGCCGCACTGGAAGGTGGCTGTACAAGGCTCTGCTCCGAGGATATGCAGCACGGCCAGGTCATCGAAGGATTGCGGATAGAGAACCCGTTTCTCTGATCCCCGATCTCTGTCAGTGCGTCCCCACCAACTCCGCGCTCTTGGCTCCTTGTCCGTAGTGGCTCTCGACGTACTTGTCCAGAATTTCCTTGAACTCCGCCACAATCGAGTCGCCGCGCAGGGTGGTGGCGAGCTTGCCATCGATATAAACGGGCGCAACGGGATCTTCGAATGTCCCCGGCAAACTGATGCCGAGGTTCGCGTGCTTCGACTCGCCGGGCCCGTTCACAACACAGCCCATGACCGCGAGTTTCAACTCCTCAACGCCGGGATACTTCTTCCTCCACTCAGGCATTGAGGTGCGCAAGTAGCTTTGAATCTGTTCGGCCAGCTCCTGGAAGTAAGTGCTCGTTGTGCGCCCGCAGCCCGGGCAGCTCGTGACCTGCGGCATAAAACTGCGGATCGAGAGCGACTGCAGAATCTGCTGCGCGGCAGCCACCTCTTCTGTGCGGTCGCCGCCCGGCTTGGGCGTCAGACTCACGCGAATCGTGTCGCCAATGCCCGCCAGGAGGAGCGGTGCAAGGCCGGCCGTGGAAGCAATCAGCCCCTTCGCGCCCATTCCCGCTTCGGTCAAGCCAAGGTGCAGAGCGTAGTCGCAGCGCGCGGCAAGGTTGGTATACACATCGATCAGGTCGCGAACGCCGCTCACCTTTGCCGAAAGAATAATCTGGTCCTTGCGCAATCCGTAGCGCTCTGCGGCCTTCGCGGATTCAAGCGCGCTGACCACCATGGCTTCCATCATTACGTCGCGTGCCGGCGCGGGATCGGCCTTCCTGCTGTTCTCGTCCATCATCCGCGTCAGCAGAGACTGGTCGAGCGAGCCCCAGTTGACGCCAATGCGCACAGGCTTCTGGTTCTCCGCGGCGACCTCGACCATCACCTGAAAATTGTCGTTGTCTTTCTTGCCGATGGACGCGTTGCCCGGATTGATGCGGTACTTGGCCAGCGCCTTCGCGGTCGCTGGATACTTCTTGAGCAGCAGGTGGCCGTTGTAGTGGAAGTCACCCACGATGGGCACACGCAGGCCGCGCTTGTCGAGCCCCTCGACGATGGCTGGAACCGCCGCCGCGGCCTCCTCGTTGTTCACCGTGACGCGCACAATCTCCGAGCCGGCCAAGGCCAGCGCCGCCACTTGCTCGATGGTACCCGCCACGTCCGCTGTGTCGGTGTTGGTCATCGACTGCACGACGAC
>PLST01000620.1 GCA_003164255.1 Acidobacteriaceae bacterium
GCCCGGCGCAGGCTTGGCTACCGGGGACATTCTCGATACATTGCTCGCCAACTGGATTAACGGCATGGATACCGGCTCTCAGAAGGCGATTGCCAAGTCATTTATCAAACTCCACTTCAATCCCGGCACCGCGGCAGCATTGGCCGGCCAAACCAATGTCGATCCGGATGCGCTCACGAGCGTTGCCCAGAAACTCGCGACCGTAACGTCGCTCACTCCCGCGGAGTCGGATGCGTATGGCAGGTTCGACCTCGCCCTCTCGGCGATGGTTGATCGCGCCTACGAGAGGGCGGACCAGCTCTACCGCAATTCTTGCAAAGCGCTTGCCTGCGCTTTTGCGGTCGCGCTGGCATTCCTGGGAGACGCGCAATTGAACTGGGCGATTCCCGGGTGGCAGGCTCTGATCGTCGGACTCGTCGCCACTCCGCTCGCTCCGATGGCCAAGGACATCGCCAACGCGATCCAGACAGCTTCTGACGCTGTCGGATCGGTGAAAGGCTAACTTGCCATGTACTTCCTGAATGCGCGCGCGCTCCCCATAGGCGGCGGTGTCGGGCCTCTTAAGGTGCTCGACGACACCAACGCAGTTCACCCAGTCTCCGACCTGGTATCTGCGGTCCACGGCCACGATGTGTTGCTGGTTACCCACGGCTTCAACGTGAACCAGATGGACGGCCTGCAGGGACTCAGTAATTGGGCGAAACTGCTGAACCTTGGCAGCGCGGTGTGCGTCGGCATGTTATGGCCGGGCGACGCGCGATGGATTCACGTGGTGGATTATCCGGTGGAAGGCAATGAAGCCATGTCAGCGGGCAATGCGTTGGCCAGTTTCATCAACGCCAACTTTTCCGGCGCGCTCTCGCTCTCATTTGCCTCGCATTCCCTGGGCGCGCGAATGGTGTTGCAGACCATCGCCGGTCTCAGCCGTTCGGTGCGCGGTCTGCTTTTGATGGCAGGCGCAATCGACAACACATGCCTATCCAGCGAATACGCGGCGGCAGCCAGCAAGGTGCAATCGATCTCCTTGCTCGCATCGCATTCTGACGACGTGCTTGAGTGGGCCTTCCCGTCCGGCAACTTCGTCAGCGGACTGTTCTCGCGCGGCGTGCCGTATATTCACGAGGCCATGGGCCGCGAAGGCCCCGCCGAGCCGTATCCATCCCCCGACAACATTCACGCCGACTGGCAGATCCCAGACGGCTGGAACTTCGGCCACGGCAGCTATCTGCCGCCAAGTCCGCTGGGCCCGAACCCGGTCCGGTATCCGGCGTTGCCATCTTTTCCCCCACCAGATATGGCGCCGCCGCCGGATTTTGCCCCCGCCGAACTCAAGGCAAACGCCACGCTCTGGCAGCCAGGCTTCAGCGCCGCGGTTCAGACATCGCGGTGGTCATAATCTGCGCTTAGTGACCCTCGCCTGTCCCAAGGCGATGGAGGCATGTTGGGCCAGCGAGTTGTGGCGGCGACGGCGTAATTCGAGATTTTCCCCGCTCCCGATTCTCGAAAAAGGCGAGCCGAAGAATTGGCATAGTTTGCCAACCGTCCTATACTGCTTTTGAGGAGCCTCCCGTGCCGACCAGAAATGTGAATCTGACAAAAGAGCTCGATCGCTTTATCGCCAGAAGCGTGAAGCGTGGCCGTTACGCCAATGCCAGCGAGGTAATGCGATCCGCATTGCGTCTGCTGGAGCGCGAGGAGCGAGAAGACGAGGAGAAGCTAAAGGCCCTGCGCAAGGCGATCCAGGAAGGGCTCGACAGCGGGGTGGCTGAGCCCGGAGTTTTCGATCGCATCCGAAAGAAGCACGGCCTGTCGAAGAAAGCGGCGTAGGAATGCCTGTCGTTCTTGTTTCGACCCAGGCAGAGGCCAATATTGACTCGATCGCCGAGTACACAAAAGATACCTGGGGCGAGATACAGGCTGACTCGTATCTGATGAAACTAGAGGACGGTTTCGAACTCCTGGCTCGAAGTCCCTTTATCGGACGGTCTTGCGACCAAATACGACAAGGACTGCGCCGGTATGAGATCGCAAAGCATGTAGCGTTTTACGTTCCCCTTCGAAACGGAATCCTCATCGTCCGCGTCCTGCACCAACGAATGCTTCCCGCGAAATCGCGATTTTGAAGCTTAGGGCAAAGGCGACACCGGTTCCGGTCCCCGATCTCCACAATTCGCACAGGAGGCGCGCGATTCTGCACCACTCCTGCGCCTTGTGAGAGCGTTCGTGAAGGGCTAACCTTAGATAGTGGGACGGGGATCGACCAAGGGCCCACCCTTAGCCCCGATTTGAGCGCAAAACAAACCGCGCGACGCCGCGTCAGACAAGGCCGTTTGCAACTTTCCACAGGCAAATGGCGGTGTTTAGAGAGCAGGTGCGCGAAATGCCAACAAAATACAAGATGTTGTGGTTTGTTGTTGACACGTACCACGGACAGCGGTATTTTTTCATCTGCGGCTGTTAACGGACTGTAAAGAAAAACTGGCGCTCTGGAACGCCGGGGAGCCGCAATGATCCTGAAGCTCGCGGCCTGACTCATTCCCGTTTTCTCCGTTTGTTTTCAAGGTCTTGCAAGATGTTGCACGCTCTGGCATCCGCGCCGGACAGAGGGTTTTTTCACCGATTTTGCCCCATGGAAAGGACCATGATGAACGAGGCTCAACTACAGACTTCGACGGCTGCCTTCCTATCCACCGCCCGCACCCAGCAGGGACTGACCTTTACGCGCCGTTTTTCGACCGAAGGCGTCTCACCCTATGACGAGCTCCAGTGGGAGCGCCGCACCGCGGCCATTACCGATACCAAGGGCAACATCATCTTCGAGCAGAAGGATGTGGAGGTGCCGGCGGACTGGTCGATGACCGCCACCAATATTGTGGCCTCGAAGTACCTGCACGGGCAGATGAACACGCCGGAGCGCGAGTCGGGCGTCCGCCAGCTTGTGGGGCGCGTGGCCGAGACGGTCCGCGACTGGGGTATTGCCGGCGGCTACTTTGCCACGCCCGCAGATGCAGCCATCTTCCACGACGAGCTGGCGCACCTGTTGCTGACGCAGAAGGCGGCGTTCAACTCACCGGTGTGGTTCAACGTTGGCTGCGACCGGCTGGAACCGGAGGCGGACGGACAGAACTGGCACTGGGACCCGGTCACGGGCGGCGTGCAGTACTCGGCCACCGGCTATAAGAATCCGCAGTGCTCGGCCTGCTTCATCAACGCGGTTGAAGACTCGCTGGACTCAATCCTCACCCTGGCCAAGACCGAAGGCATGCTCTTCAAGTGGGGTTCGGGAACGGGGACGAATCTGTCGTCGCTGCGTGGCTCGAGCGAGCTGCTGTCGGGCGGCGGACAGGCCAGCGGACCCTTGAGCTTCATGCGCGGCTTCGACGCCTTTGCCGGCGTCATCAAGAGCGGCGGCAAGACCCGCCGCGCCGCCAAAATGGTGATCCTGAATGTGGACCACCCCGACATCGTGGACTTTATCGAGTGCAAGGCCAAAGAAGAAGCCAAGGCCCACTCGCTGATCAAGGCAGGCTACGACGGATCGGGGCCAGACTCCGAAGCGTTTTCATCGATATTTTTTCAAAACGCCAACAATTCAGTGCGGGTCAGTGACGAATTTATGCGTGCCTACGAGGCCGATGGGGACTTTACCACTTATACGGTGAAGGGCCACCAGCCGGTCGAGACCCGCAAGGCGCGCGAGATCATGCAAAAAATCGCCGAGTCCACGTGGCTCTGTGGCGATCCCGGCATGCAGTTCGACGACACCATCAACAAGTGGCACAC
>PLST01000145.1 GCA_003164255.1 Acidobacteriaceae bacterium
GGTAATAAAGGTCCTCGCGAAAGCGGCCTGTGCGGACCATCTCCTCCAGCGGCTCATTGGTTGCGCAGATCAGCCTGAAGTCTATCTTGCGGTTCGTGCGCCCGCCGAGGCGTTGCACCTGGTGGTCCTCAAGAACCCGCAGCAGCTTGGTTTGCAGCGGCGCCGTCAGCGTTGCAATCTCGTCGAGAAACAGGGTTCCGCCGTCGGCCAGCTCGATTTGGCCCGGCCGCGATTCCGTGGCCCCGGTGAATGCGCCGCGTTCGCTGCCGAACAGCTCCGACTCGATCAGGTTCTCAGGCAGCGCCGCGCAATTCAGCCGGATGTACGGCTTGTCTGCCCGCGGGCTCAACGCCACCAGCGCCCGCGCCACCAGTTCCTTGCCCGTTCCGCTCTCGCCACGGACCAATACGTTGATGTTGCTTCCCGCGACTTGCTGAATCGCGTCGTACACCAGCCGCATGGGCTCGCTGGCCCCCACAAAATCCTGGAAGCGGCTCGATTCGATGGTCTGCTGGCGCATGCGCTCCCGCTCAGTTTCTTCGCTGCGGCGCCGCAGTGTTTCCAGAAGCGTCATGCGCAGTTCAGGCACATCGACCGGACTGCGGAAGTGTGCGTCAGCTCCGGCGCCCAGCGCCTGTTTCTCCACTGAACGCGCGCTCCCGCGGCTGATGGAGATCAGCGTGAGCTCTTCATTCAACCTGCGCAGTTCTTTAAGGACCGCCAGTCCGCCAAAGGGGTCCTCTCCCTCCGTGTCGATGTCGAGCAGCACGGCCGCCACTCTGGCAGAGCGCGTCCATCGTGCCAGCCCCTCGTAACCGCCGCGAACGGCCACCTTGAACCATGGGGACAATTCCGGCGTCAGTATGTCCACGAACTCCTCGTCCACGGTGACGATACAGAGCAGCGGCAATTCCGCCTCCGCTTGAGACGAAAGATCGGCAGTGGATGGGTTGCGTGGCGGGTGCATAGCAAATTCTACCTGCAAGGCGACTCAGCGGATAAAAAAGATTCACGGCTGCGGAGGTTTTCGTGAGAACGCGAAGGGCGGGGGCCAATTTTTCTCACTCCTGGAACTAGAAAGAAACTGAACCCCAATTGGGTGGTGAATTGGGTAATTCAGGTGGAGAGGATTAGACAATAGCAGCAAGTTAGCCTCCGCTACGCGGAGATGGCGAGTTGGCAAGTTGGCGGTGGCGATTGCGTATGAGGTTTCATTCCTTCGCGGGTCGGCAATGCTGGTGGACGACTGATAAAAATTGGTTCCTGGCGCTGCCCGCGCAGGTAATGTTAACAGGCCCTGGGTGACGACTCGACGCTCGAGTCCTTTCGCTATCACCGCGCCTGCTCTCACAGTTGATTGACCTTTACAGCCAGAGCCGCAAAGTCCACCGTTCCCAGTCCGTGCGCAGCGGCCATTTGCAAATAGGGCAGGTGCTCCGGGTCAAGGTTCCAATAAGCTTTGGCCACGTATGCATCGATGGCTACGGGATCGGTGCCGGCCACCAAGGTCTTCTTGATGGATACATCTTCGAGGTTTCCGCCGGTGGGTCCATTCCGCAGGAGAATCCGGTAGCAGTCCATCAGCGTGAGCGTGGGCAGCATGAAGTTGGCCAGGTCAACCAGACTCTGGTGAATCTGCTGGTGCAGGCGATTGCGCTCTCCGCCCAGAATTCCGTACCAGTTCTTCATTCCAAGCGTCACGCCCATAAGACTGTGATGCTTGGCTATGGGCAGGTTGAAGACCTTGTCTGCTTCAAGAAACGGCTTGAAGATGGGCCAGCTCTTCAATACTACGCCACCAATGTCCACCTCTTGAAAGAGCTCAGGATCGGGGAGAATCACCTCGGCTCCCTCGGCGCGCGCAGCTGCCTGAATGCCCGAGCGCAAGAAACAGCGGCGCGGCTCGTTGCAACTGACGTCAGTGACAACGACCCGCTTTGCGCCGGCCTGCCAACACTGCCGCACCATCTCCGCTACTACGTCAGGATTGGTGGTGGCAGCCTGGTCTGGAGTGCGATCCCAGGCAATATTGGGCTTGATCACTACCACGTCCTGACGACTGACGAAACGGCGAATGCCGCCCAGATTTTCGAGGGCTTTTTGAACCAGCGCGCGCGGCTCCCCGCCCTGAATAACTGTGATCTGCGGCAGTTGCGAATCGGCTGCAATGCGATGATCGCGTCGCGCCTGTTCGGCGAGAGCCGGGACGGGGCGAATACTGTGCTCGCTCAGCCAGACAGCCGCGCCCGTAGCTCCCGCCGCTACGCCGCCCAACCGCAGCAGTGCGAGCATCGCGTCGCGCCGTGTCATGGGAGTAACCGGGGTCGTGCCGGTCTCTTGATTCGATTCGCTGCTCATCGCTGTTCCCCCGTCAAACTTCGATCAACCGGATACGTTGCGGATCGTTCACGCCCAATTTGTGTGTGGCGTCGGCGGCGGTCTCAATGTAGTGCGGCATGCGTCCCGCATCTTCCAGTTTCGGCAGGCCAGCTTCAACGCGTTTGCTATCCAGCATCTGCCAGGCGGTGTGATCGACGGCCACGCGATCCTCACCAACGATAAGCGCGTTTGGATACCAGAGGTGTTCGGGACGAAACATGGGGCCGCCCTGATAGACCGAGGACATCGCGTCCCCGATCGTGAAGGTGACCTTCTCGCGAATCTCCCTTATGCAATTCAAATCGGCTACGCCGGGATTGCAGTTGTTCGGATGCAGAAGGTACGGCCGGTCCACTGCGCCGTACATATTTTTCATTGAAAACGTCATGCCTGCCTGGTCATGATCCTTGAGAATGGGCAGGTTGATCACCATCGCGCACTCGCGGGTGAGAATCTTCGCCAACCGGATGTTCGCCGGACCACATTGCACCTGATGGTCCTCGAAACCGGCAACATCACTGCCGTAACAGCGGACGCTGCTGTGATCGGTATTGATGGTCATTCCGCAAGCCGCAAGATCGCGGGCGTTGCGGTCCCATACCACGATGTTGCCCGCGGCTACTCCGGCCTGTTGCAGGCGCTCGCAGATGGCCAACACCAGCGCCGCGTGCGTCGAAATCCCCTTGCCACCCAGCCCGTTCACCTTCAGGCCGATCACCTTGTTTTTGAGAATGTCCGGGGGCACCATGCGCCTCCAGGCCTCAACCGGCTTCTCGCGGCCGGTATAGGCGGCCATCGCGCGGTCGAGCAGGTCGAGCACGCGCTTCTCATCGGGCTGCGATCCCGTGCCGTGCAGCGCCGTGTCCCTGGCAACCACGACGCGCGATTTTCCAGTCTCCGGGTGTTGAGCCAGCATGCTCGCCAGACCTATCCTGCTGGAACCCAGCAGCGCCGCTNNCGGCTGCGAAACTTAAAGTTTTGCTTCAACTCCGTGCGCCAGCGACCCCAGAGCCTGCGGGCCATCAGGCGTGGATTCATAGGCCACGATGCGAACCAGGTACGGCCCCTTGCGGAAGGTGACGCTTTGCGCGTATGCGATGCCCGCATCGCCCAGTTGCACGCTCTTTGCGTCCTTGGTCTGTCCGGCATCCAGAATCTTTGTGGCGCCTGCTGAATCGCTCATTGTGTACACGTCCACAACCGCTTCCAACTTGCCCTGGTATTTGTAGTCGGAGGTCGCGGTTGAGACGACTCCTGCCGATATATATTGCTCGGCGTCGCCATCGATGTACTGCCAAAGATCCTTGGCCGCATAGGTGCGTGTGTCGCTGGTTTTTTCCCATCCTGCAACGGAGTTAGTTGCCGGGAACGGATCGACGGCCTTCTTTTTGCATCCAGTGCAGACGAGAGTGCCTGCGATCGCAAGCACTGCTACGGCTAACATCCATCTTCGAGTGTGCGACATTTGTTGAACCTTCTCCCTTACTTTCGGTTAAGCAGGATCTGGCTGCTGGGCGAGCGGCTTTCGCCGATACTCGTGACATAAACCGCAGGGCGCTCCTGCAACGGACAGGCAAACTCGCATGCGCCGCAGCCCACACAGCGGCTGGGATCAACGCGCGGTTGTTTCAATGTTTTGGTGTTGCCGGCCGCGTCAATCACCTGGGCTTCCTGCACATAAATGGCCTTGGGCGAGACCGGGCACCACTCCTCGCAGACGATGCATTCAGTGGCCATGGCCCAGGGCAGGCAGCGGCCACGGTCGTAAAACGCCGTGCCCAAGCGGACCGGCTGACTCTGCTGGCCCACGCCCACCACCCAACCCTTTTCCCGGGGCGTGATCTGCCAGATTGCCCCGGTTGGGCACACTTCAGAGCAGAGCACGCAACTGGGCTCGC
>PLST01000309.1:0-3893 GCA_003164255.1 Acidobacteriaceae bacterium
CACTGTAAACCAGTTTTGAAAGGGCACGGCTTTAGCCGTGCCGCACGACATCAACAAAAACCGTTGGGCTTTAGCCCCCGAGGGAAAGCCATATGGTCCAAACCATTTTCGAATCTGAGCTAGAAGCTAGAAGCTGCTTCTCTCAGTGCGGCTTCACGTTGAACCGCATCGTTCTGTAATCGAACGTGTAAGTGCCCAACTGCTCCAGCGCATCCACGCCCAGAATTCCATAAACATCGTCGCGCGCAGCCGAGCCCAGCGGTTGCGTCAGCACTGTAATGTAATGCACGTCTTCCGCGATCGTTCCCACGGCCAGCGTCACCGTCTCCGCCGTGTAGGACGGAACGGGAGCGATTAGCGGTTGCCCGATCAGAGAAAATAACTGCAACTTCTGCCCGTTGAATTCGCCGCTGTGCTCGGCATAGTAGCGCGAGGTAAGGTAAGTCTGCTGGCCCGCGGCATCCACCACGTACATGCGTTCCGCGCCGCCCGGCACCACACTACCGCTCGCGCCCAGCGCCAGGATCATCTGGTCGCCGTCAAGAAAAAATCGCACGCCTCCCGCCATCTTGTCATCGTTTGCAGGCGGTGATATCTGCCTGGCTGGCCGCGCAAAAACCGTGTCGTTATCGGTAACCGTCAGGCTGCCCAGCGCCTGCAGAGCCGCATAGCCAAGCACGCCCTGCACCTGGTACTTCAACTGCGGAAAATAATAATCTGCATCGTCAAAGACAAATGCCGTCATGTCGTGAAACGTCAGCTGCCCGCTGATGGTAAACCGCGGAATCACGGTCGAGTGCACCTGGATGGCGTTGCCCCTTAGCGAGTGAATCGTCGCGGTTTCTTCTGACACCTTCAGCCCAGCCTCTTTGGCCAGCGAGCGCGAAATCAAGTTGAATGGCGCCGTGGGATCGAGCAGCCAGCTATGAGGCCGCGCGTCAATGAATACGGGAAGATCTGTCAGCCCAAGAAGATTCCTGCTCACCTGGATCTCAAACGGGTCGCACGGATCCACGGTCATGGGCGGATGGTTCACAGCCAGGGGCAGCATCTGCAGCGGCATTTCAATCTCGTCCTGCTCGTCGCGGCTGAGCTTGCCCTCAAGTCTCGTCGCCAGTTGCTGGTAGGCTGCTGCGGCGCGCGTCCAATCGCCTTCGCGCAGGTAATCCTCCGCGAGCGCCTTGCGCACCAGTTTCTCGGCGGTGGCATCACCGCTTGCACTCACTTCGTCCACCAGAGGCTCAAGCAGCTCGATCGACGTCTTCACATCGTTGTCGCGGTTGGCAAGGATGCCGCGATACATCTGCGCCTGCTTCGGTGGTAGATCGCCAAGCTCCGCCTCCACTTGCGGGTACTGGTGATCTGCCAGCAGATTCTCAAGCCGCGTATCGGTGTCGAGCCCGCTCGATGTTCCCGTGCGCACTTGCGCCCCTGTGCCGGTTTGCCCTCTGTCTGAGGGCAAAAGAATATTGTGCTGCGCCGCCAGTGAGCCTGCGCACGCCACCAGCCCCGCCAGCGCTGCAAGCCGCCACCAGCGCGAAGGCCGTAAGCCGGCAGGACGCTCGC
The DNA here is from genome assembly GCA_003164255.1 of Acidobacteriaceae bacterium. Lineage (GTDB taxonomy): Bacteria > Acidobacteriota > Terriglobia > Terriglobales > Acidobacteriaceae > Telmatobacter. Next base: position 1,567 of record PLST01000309.1, read on the forward strand.
CGGACGATCGCTCGCTTACCGCATGTCTGCGTAAGTCGTTCATGCTCAGTACGAAGTTATCAGATTGAACCCGCTGAATATTTTTCATCAAAAATTTCCCCCACAGAATGCACGAGACCGACATTCTGTGCTCCTCATTCACAATCCATTCAAACTCGAAGATTCTTCTCCGCATTCACCTGCGCTTTAGACGTTCTTGACGCATCACCCGGTAAACTTGATGGAGCCATGGCGCGAAAAACAATTGAACATTACGAAATTATCCGCCGCCTGGGCGCCGGAGGCAGCGGGGTAGTCTACCTGGCCAATGACGCGCAGCTGCAACGGCCCGTAGTGCTCAAGATTCTGCGCGCTGGGCTGCTCACCGTTGAGCAGATGCGAACCACTGTCTTGCGCGAAGCGCGCCTGGCCTCGGCCATCGAGCATCCCAACGTGTGTGGCATCTACGAAGTGGGTGAAAGCGGCGACGAGGGCTACATCGCCATGCAGTATGTGCCCGGCCAGTCGCTCGATGCGCTCATCGCGCGCGGGCCGGCAAGTCTGCAACTGATGCTCTCGGTCGGCATTCAGATTGCCGACGGACTTGAAGCTGCGCATGCGCTTGGTATCTTTCATCGCGACCTCAAGCCGCAGAATGTCATGCTCACCGATGGCGGACTGGTCAAGATTCTCGACTTTGGACTGGCCCGCCGCCTGCGGCCTGAAGATGCCACGTTCGATCCATCAAAGCCCGTACTGGCCCGCGATGCCTCCGTCGCAGCCACCTATACCGCGCGCGGCGGCACCATCCGTTACATGGCTCCCGAGCAGTTTGTCACCGGACACTCCAGCGTCCAGTCCGACGTGTGGGCCCTCGGCGTCATCCTCTACGAACTGGCCTGCGGACGCCATCCCTTTGCACGTCCTGACGACGAGGACTTTCAGGCCATTCGCGGCATCCAGTTTTCCGATCCCGCCGACCTGAGCGAAATCGTTCCGGAAATCTCGCCGGAATTGAAGAGCGTGATCGCTGGTTGCCTTGAAAAAAATCCCAGCGCGCGCTACGCCTCGGCCGCCGGAGTGCGCGAAGCGCTCAAGACCATCATGAAGGCGCTGCAGATTGAAACCGGCATCATTCCCGGAGATGCAGCAGCGAACTTGCCGACAACTGGCCCTGAAGCTGAAAAACGCGCCACCGGATTTCTCTCCATGCTTGCCGAGCGCTTTCGTGAGTCAGCCGTGGACCGCGCCCCGCAAAGCTCGCTCGTCGTGCTGCCGTTCACCAATCTTGGAGCAACTGAGGTGGCGCCACTCTACGGCTTCGCCCTCGCTGACGCTATCGCGGCGCGGCTGGCGCGCATTCCTGCTCTTGTTGTTCGTCCATCCAGCACGCTCATGACGTTGCCCATCGCCAGCCTTGACCCGCTTGCGGTTGGACAAAAGCTGCTGGTCTCGTTCGTGCTTGCCGGAAACTTCCTTCGCTCGCAAAGCGGATTCGACCTGAACTGGCAACTGCTCGACGTTGCATCGCAGAGCGTCCGCTCGGGCGGCGCCATCCGCGTTGCGTCTCTTGACTTGATCGCCGTACAGACTGAAATCTCTAACGAAGTGTTCGCCACTCTCCATGGACTCTCGGCCGGCGACCAGATTGACGCATCGCGCCTTACATCTCGAACTTCGCCGCCAGGCGACGGTCCCGTCCCCGGTCCGGTGAGCGAGAAATATCTTCAGGGCCGTGCGCTCCTCAGCTCGTTCATGGTGCGAACCGGTTCCCGCGCCGATCTGGATCGCGCGCACGCGTTGTTTTCGCGAGTCACCCTGGCCGACAAGCGATTCGCACCGGCATGGACCGGCCTGGGCATCGCTGAGCTCCAGTATGCGCGCCACGGATTCGGCGGCCAGATTCACGTCATGCGCGCGCGCCGCGCCTTTGACGAAGCGCTCAAGCTCGATCCCGCTTCAACCGAGGCCAATCTCTATCGCATCTACATGCTGCTTTCGCGCGGCGAAAAAGAGTCGGCCCGCCACGGCATCGCCAACCTGCTCGCCTCCGCTTCCAACGACTGGGATGTGCACATGGTCGCCGGTATCGCGCTGCGCGGCGACGGCATGTACGAAGAAGCACTTGCCCACTTCAGCCGCGCTCTCAAGCTCAACCCGGCCAGCGCTCCCATCCTTTACAACCATCGCGCCCGCGTCTATCACTATCGAAACCAGACTGAACTGGCCGGCGACGAGCTTGAAAAGGGACTCGCTCTCGAACCGCGCCATCCGTTGCTGCGCACCTCGGCCGGCTACCAGCAGATGCGCATGGGGCAGCTTGACGCCGCCATCGAGATTCTTGAAGG
>PLST01000309.1:3968-4892 GCA_003164255.1 Acidobacteriaceae bacterium
TATTTAGGCAACGAAAATTATCCATGGTTCCAGAAGAACCCTGCGTGGAACAACCTGCACACCAATGCGGATTTCGAGCGGATTTTAGAAGACTTGAAAAAAGGCTTCCGCAAGAATCAAAAAACGTGGAAGCGGTTGTTGGAGCAGGTGCCGCCGGGCGGGGAGTGAGACACTTCCTGGGCGCGAATCGTTTAGTGATCTAACTCGGGCAGACTCTCCCCATCGATTGTCGAAACATATTTAGTGTCAATTCCCCCGCGTTGCTTAGCCACAAGATTGAAACACAGCGCCGCAGCCGCTCCGGTTATCCAACCCGTGACCGCATAAGCAACGATCTCCGCGATGCAACAGAACAGGTTATAAAACGGGTTGGTCGAACGCGGCAGGTTGATATTGATGTTGAGATGAACGAGAGGCGCGACTATTCCAAAAGGAAGAGTAAGGAACTGGGCATCAGCAAACCAAAACACGAGAAATGCGGGAAGCCCCAAAAACGCATAGATAATGCACAGCACACGGGCGACCGGTTCGACTCGTACAGCTAGGATTCGCATTATCGGCCTGTTTTCTTGGTCGTGACGCCATATTTCTTTTCCAGGCGCTTGAAAACCGGGCCCGGCTCGAGCCCTTCGGACCCGTCGGCGACTGCCTCCCGCCAAGCCTTGCGCAGATTGGAAAGGCCTTGCTCCCGCAGGTTCCGCTTGTGGGTCCAGTCCCGCAGGGCGTCGCGAATGACTTCGCTATTGGAGGAGTATTCCCCGCCATCTACGGCTCGTCTCACAAGTGCCGCCATCTCAGTCGGAAGCGCAATGCTCAGTTTTTCGACGGTAGGCATCAGGTACACCTCAGTAGTAATAAATCCTACCACTTCTACAGGCCGCCTGCCTCCAGCCCCAAGGTGGACTCAATCGCCGCCCCATGGAC
>PLST01000309.1:4922-16034 GCA_003164255.1 Acidobacteriaceae bacterium
CAATCGAATACTCCCTGTACCCCGGCGGCTCCGGATACGCATAGCTATAAAACAGCGGCTCAACTCCCGGCATGCCCGGCCAGAATCCGCAACTGCTCACTTCGTGCGAATACGCATCGCGCGTCACCCGATCGGCCAGTCCCGGCATGCTCGCATGTTCCGGCGCCGTGCGGCCGGAAAAGCGCGTGCACGCCAGGTCCATCGCTCCCCAGAAAAGGTGAACCGGGCTCACCTTGCCCCGGAACCGCGCCCGGAAAATCGTAAATACCCGCGTAGTCTCCAGCAGAATCCGCCAGAAGCGCTGCACGTACTCCGCGTCGTATTCCTTGTGCACTTCATCCTTCTCAAACCGAATCGGCTCCGCAACCTCCACCGGCATCGGCCAGATGCGCACCGGCGTGCCCACGCTTTCCAGAGCCTCCATCACCTGCTGGTAAAACAACGCCACTGTCATCGGCTTCAGAGGAATCGTCTTGCGCCCGGCCCCTGAAGCTTCCACCACCAGCGCGTGGTCCACAAAATCGAAATCGATCTGCAGTGTGCGGCTCCCATACGGCATCGGCGAAGTGGTCACGCCGCGCACGGTGGGGTAAAGCGTAACGCCCCAGCAATGGTTGATGGGAGGCATCAGCGCCAGACGGATTTTTCCGACGATCTGGAACCAGAGTTGGAGCGTTGCGCAGGTCCCGCTCCACTCGCCCTGGGGCAGTGCGGGCCAGACATCAGCGTGACCGGTTGGCGGATTCAATTGCGTTGGCATGGCACCTCGCAGCGATCATCATAATATTTGACGACCCNNGGCGACACCATCGGCGATTGCTTGCCGCGCCACCGCCTCGCCGACCACCAACCCTATCTTCCGCGAGTCGGCCATTGGCGGCAGCAGTGCCGCTGTTTTGTCGTTGCGCGCCGGCGACAGCGACGCAAGCGTCTTGGCCGCGGCCATGAACATGCGGTCGGTGACGCGCCGCGAACGCGAAACCAGAATGCCGAGCGCGAGCCCCGGAAAAATATAAGAATTGTTCACCTGCGCAATGCGAACCACCTTGCCGTTCACTTCGACAGGCGCAAAGGGGCTGCCTGTGCCCACCAGAGCGCGGCCGTCAGTCCACTTCAGCAGGTCGGCAGGCACGGCCTCCGATTGGGAGGTTGGATTGGAGAGCGGAAAAATGACCGGCCGGTCAATATGCCGCGCCATCTCGCGCACAATCTCTTCAGTGAACGCACCCGCCTGCGCAGAGACGCCTGCAAGCACGGTGACCTTTGCATTGCGCACCACGTCGAGCAGCGAAATTGCGTCGCCTCCCTCCAGTTTCCATCCGGCAACGTCTTCGCGTTTGCGCAGCAGTGGCTCCTGCCCGGGCCTGATGCCCTTGCATCCTTCCACCAGCAGGCCGTAGCGATTGAATGCGTAGATGCGCTTGCGCGCCTGCTCTGCGGTGAGGCCTTCTTCCTGCATCGCCGCAACCAGCATATTGATAATGCCGATGCCGGCCGATCCAGCGCCGAACATGGCAATCGTCTGCTCGCGCAGCGGCACGCCCGTCGCATACACGCCTGCCAGCAGCGTTGCCGTCGTCACTGCCGCGGTTCCCTGGATGTCGTCGTTGAACGTGCACAACCGGTTGCGATAGCGTTCCAGCAGCCGCGAGGCATTCACGCCCGCAAAATCCTCCCATTGCAGCAGGATGTGCGGCCAGCGCTTTTCCACGGCCGACACAAATGCTTCCACAAAGTCGTCGTACTCCTGGCCCCGCACTCGCTTGTGCTGCCAGCCGATGTAGATCGGATCGTTCAGGTGCGTCTCGTTGTCCGTGCCCACATCCAGCAGGATCGGCAGGCAATGCTCCGGCGGAATGCCCGCGAGCGCCGTGTAGAGCGCCATCTTTCCGATCGGAATGCCCATGCCGCCTGCGCCCTGGTCGCCCAGTCCCAGGATGCGCTCACCGTCGCTCACCACGATGCAACGCACATCGTCGTAGCGCGGGTTGGCCAGGATCTTGTCGATGCGTTCCTTGTGTGGAAAGCTCAGGAACAATCCACGCGGCTTGCGCCATATCTCTGAGAATCGCTGGCAGCCTTCTCCCACCGTCGGCGTGTACACAATCGGAAGCAGTTCCTCAATGTTGTGCTCGATAAACGAGTAGAACAGTGTCTCGTCGTTGTCCTGCAGATCGCGCATCATGCGGTATTTCGCAAAGGATGAAGTGCGGCTATCGAGTGACGTCTTGCGCCGCTCGCGCTGATCTTCAAGCGTGCCCACGTGCGGAGGAAGGAGTCCATGCAGTCCGAATGCATCGCGCTCTTCTTCGGTAAATGCGGTTCCTTTGTTGAGCCGCGGATTCATCAATAAATCAAAACCAGACAGGCGTGTACGCACTACGGCAGAGTTGCCCCGGCCAGACGGGGGAGTCTTTTTACTCAAAGCTATTTCTCCTTATTGTTCTTCTATGATGGCCAGATCCCAGGGTTGAAGAGTGATTTGGGCAGCATTTGCAATGGCTCTGCCGTCCAGCAGATTCGTTCCCGCTGCATAGGAATAGTGCAGGTCGACGGACTCGCCCGAGTAGTTGAAGTAGTAGTGAATCCGTTTGCCGATGCGATTGATGCCGTGCTGAACATGCACTGAAGCCGGAAGTTGCTGATCGGGTCCGGTGAGCGAAAGCTGTTGCAGTTCGTTTTTGAGCACCGCGGTTTGCAGCGCTCCGGAGAGGTAGGTTCCCTCGTAAAGCAGCGTGCCTGAACCGAACTCGTTGCGCGTGATTGCGGGCCACTTGCCGAAGAAGGGGTGGTCGTAGCTGGCGACGACTTTGGCGTGTTCGGGCATCAGGAACTCGGCCCAATAGTAGACCTGGTTGTTTGCGCTCACATGAAAAGGGTCGTCCTTCAGCGCAAGAGGCTTTTCGAGATTGGAGAATTCCTGATAGCTGAAACCCGCGGCTTCGCGCAGTGGCCCCGGCGCGCGCACCCAGCGCACTGCCGAGTTCTCATTGGCGAATCCGCTCTTGAAAGTCATAACGACGTGTCCGCCATTCTTCACATAATCTGAGATCTTCTGGAGCAATACGTCGTCGGAGATGTAGAGCGCCGGAACGATCAGCAGCTTGTATTGGGAGAAGTCAGAGGTCTCGGGGAAGACAAAGTCGGAGCCAACGTTGAGATCGTAAAGCGACTTGTGAATCTGCCGGACCAGCGTGTCGTAGCTGGCTGTTGCCTGCCCTGGCCCCCAGGGCTCTGATGCATTGGATGTGAAGGGCATGAAGCCGATGGCATTGGCAGAGTCGCGGCTCCAGAGTATGGCCACCTGGTTGTGGATCTGTAGCCCGACGAGATGCGGACCGATCTTTTGCAACTCGTGCGCGGTGCGGCTCACTTCAGCGTAGGCGCGATTAGGTTCGAGATCGTGCGAGAGGACACCTTTCCAATAGGTCTCCTGGTTGGCGGCGATCGAAGCCCAGTGCCAGTACTCCACCATGTTGGCGCCGTTCGACAGGTGCGTGTACACATCCTCGCGCATCTGACCGTCGTAGGGTGGGAATTGGCTCGCTGAACTCCAGCCGATGGTTTGTGCGTTGGTCTCGGTGATCAGAAAGTTGCCGTGCTTGAGAGAACGGGTGAAGTCTCCCTGCATAGACTGCACGGAACCGTCGTAGTGGTCCTGTGTTCCGTGGTAGATGTTGTCGGCGGGAATGTCGAGGAAGGATGCGATGGACTCTTCGTTGACGTCGTGACGCATCATGCCGCCGAAGTCGGTGGTGACGAATTGGGTGGGCGCCGCGCATTCGCGCACCAGGCCAGCCTGCCAGTGTAGGAAGTCGGTCACACGCATCTGGCTCCAGCGCGTCCACTCAAGCTTGTAGCCGGTGCTCTGCGCTCCTTCGCGAATCGGAAGGTCTTCCCATGTGTGGATGTTTTCGCCCCAGTAGTTCAAGAACCAGGCCTGACTCAGGGCTTCAGGACTGACAAATTTCTTCTCAAGGTAGTGCTGAAAGCCAACAAAAACGTCGGGATTTGCGGCGTCATAACTTGAGGTCTCGTTGTCGAGCTGCCAGCCGATGACGGTGGCGTTGTTTTTGTAGTGGGCGACGATGTGGCGGATGAGCCGCTCGGCGTAAAAGCGGTACGCGGGCGAGTCGGTGTCCATATTCTGCCGCATGCCGTAGGAGTTGGGGCGGCCGTCGGGGTAGCGGGCCAGGATTTCGGGATGCTGATGGGCCATCCAGGCGGGAATGGAATAGGTGGGAGTTCCGAGGATGACCTTGATGCCGGCTTTCCCCATAGCTTCGACGATGCGATCCATCCACGCGTAGTCGAATTGGCCGTCTTCGGGCTCCCACAGGCTCCAGGTGGACTCGCCCATGCGGACGACGTTGATGCCGGCGGCTTTCATCAGGGCAACGTCTTTTTCCAGGCGGGCGGCCTGATCTCCTGGCATGTACTCGTTGTAGTAGGCCGCGCCGTAAAGGACGGTTGGAAAGTTGAGATCAGGAGATGAAGTCGTAGACTGCTGGGCCGCGGCGGCAAGCGGCGAGAAGGCCAAGGCAATGAGAGCGAGAGCACGAAGGGCGGGAAAACGGTGATTCGAAAGCAGCATGGTTCTTCCTCTTTCCGGGCAAAGAAGTCGCTTCAGAAGCGAAGGACAATGAAAACACTTCTAGTTGAAGGTAAGCAACACAATCTCCGGCTCGGTTCCAACGCGCATGGGAGGCCCCCAGGTGCCGGCTCCGGTGGATGTGTACACTTGCAGTTCTCCAAATCGTTGCAGCCCGTACGTGAACCGCCCGAAGATGCGGCGCGTCATCCAGTTGAACGGAGCCAGCTGTCCTCCGTGCGTGTGTCCTGACAGTTGCAGGCTTACGCCCGCGCGTTCCACAATCGGCAGCCGGCTGGGCATGTGGTTGAGCAGAATGTTCGCCTCGGCGGGATTCAGCCGCATCCCGTCCAGTACTGCCTTCAGGCGGATCGGACTTGTTGAGTCGCCAAAGGGCACGCCTGCGATATGCAGACCATCCACGGTCAACCTCTCATTGTGCAGGTTGCGCATGCCCGCGCGCTCCACCGCCGCCACGTATTGCTCTGAGCTGCTGAACTCTTCGTGGTTGCCAGTTGAAAAGTAAGTCCCGAAGGGCGGCGCAAGTTCCTTGAATGGTGCGATCAAACGGTCGAGATCGGCGCTGGTTCCATCAAACACGTCGCCGGGAATGAAGACGATGTCGGGCTTCAACTCCGCGGCCATGGCTACCATGCGTCGCGCAAATCCCGCGCCGTTAACGTTGCCCAGGTGCAGATCGCTCAGCATCACGGCTTTACGCCCGCGCCAGCTTTCAGGCAGGCCCGGCAGCGCCACCGTGATCCGCCGGATGCGAATCACGCGCGCATTCACAAGGCCATAGATGCCCGTCAAGAGCGCAGCGACAAATAGCACGCCAGCAATCAGCGGTCGCGCGCCCGTCGGGTTTGCGCTCAATCCCAACGCCAGCCACGCGTACCACGTGAGCCAGCACAGGCAGGCGGCCCAGAAGAAATAATTCAGGAACCCAAGCCACAACGTCGCAATCTTGTACATAGGCACAACCAGCGCGTTATGAAACCTGAAGCTCGCGAGTGCCGCGGCCATAAAGCTGAAGGCAAGCGCAAGCAACACCACCCGCACCGCGAGAACTTCAGCCGGGCCAGGGCTCTCCCAGAAGCTCATCCAGGTGTGAAACAGGAACCAGTGCGCCAGTAGCAGAATGATTTCAATTAAGCAAATGCCTACGATCGGCCAGGCCTTCAAATAGAAACTCCTTCGTTCAATGATGACACGAACCGGGTTATCGGTATCTGTGACGGGTGACCGCCTGTCTCCGTGAAACAATCTCCTTGTGACCGCTGATCAGGACAACGCGCTTGGGATCTATATCTCCATCCCCTTTTGCAGGTCGAAGTGCACCTACTGCAACTTCGCCTCGGGCGTTTATCCGGCCAGCGAGCACGCGCGTTATGTCGGCCGCCTCGTCGGCGATCTCGAGTCGGCCGGCGTGTGGGCCGGGCAAATCAATGTGAATCTGCCCCGGCGTGTCGACTCTGTTTACCTGGGCGGTGGAACCCCCAGCCTGCTTGCTCCGGACCTGATTGACCATCTCTTCACCACCATACGAGCGAATTTCCATTTCGATGTGGATGCCGAAGTCACGGTCGAGTGCGCGCCGGGTCAAATTGCCGACGAAACCCTCGACGCGCTGGTTGCCGCGGGCGTCAACCGCGTGAGTTTGGGTGTGCAGTCCTTCATCGATCGCGAAGCGCAATCGAGCGGCCGCCTTCACAGCCGGGCAATTGTTGAGGATGACCTTCGCCGCCTCCGTGCCGCTGGAATTCGCAACATCAACCTCGATCTCATCGCAGGTCTCGCCGGCCAGACCTTCGCCTCCTGGCAAGAGTCGCTTGACGCGCTCATCGGCGCCGGCGTTCCTCATGCCAGCGTCTACATGCTCGAGGTGGATGAGGATTCCAGGCTGGGCCGCGAAATGCTCGCAGGCGGCGTCCGCTACCACGCCGAGCTCGTGCCCAATGACGATGCCATTGCGCGCATGTACACGCAGGCAATCGACTCGCTCGCCACCGCCGGCTTGGCACAATATGAGATTTCGAATTTCTGCCTGCCTGGTTTTGCTTCCCGCCACAATCTCCGCTACTGGCAGCGGCGGCCCTACCTGGGCCTCGGACTCGATGCATCCTCCATGCTCCGCGCTCCCCGCTCCAGTCGCGCAGAGATCCCCAACGTACTGCGCGCCACCACTTCTGACGATCTGACGGCCTACCTTGGAGCATCGCAGCCGCTCGAAACCACCTGGCACTCCCCGGCCAGCCAACTTGAAGAAGCCTGGTTCCTCGGTCTTCGCCTCAACGCGGGCGTCCGCGTGGCAGACCTGCAGAGCGAGTTTGGCCTCAGCGCCGTCACGCCCGCCCTTGAAGTCGTTTCCCGCCTGGCGGAGGAGGGATTGCTGCTGTCTGAAGGCGGTGTGGTCCGTTTAACCGCGCGTGGTCAGTTGCTCTCGAATGACGTCTTTCAGGAGTTTCTGGGCCTGGCGAACGTGGCTGAACTCGTCCCGCAGCAAATGCGCTCCTAGCGCTGGCGGAAATCAATGCCCCGCCCGCCGTTCCCGGCCTGAATACGATTCGCTTGCCAACTTGGAAAGAGATACAATTGGGAAATTCTCCGCTCGGAGAGCAACTTTACAGCATTTTCCGTTTCATTGAGTGTGGGACTGATTATGAACAAGTATGTTGCTTCTCTTTCTTCCCTGATCCTGGCACTGACTGCAACGTCGGCTGCGGCACAGACCCAGCGCGCGCTCCTGATCGGCATCAACACCTATCAGCCCGCTGGAACCACGGCGCAGCATCCCGCCGGTTGCATCTATGGCCGCTGCGAGCTGGGAGCTTTTCAAAACCTCGACGGAGCGGTGAACGATGCGCAGGCCATGGCGGACTTGCTCACCAGTCCCAAGTTTGGATTTCCGGCCAACCAGGTGGCCTTGCTCACCAATCCCGCGCCTCCGCAGCCGCGCTCGGGTGTTGTGGTTTTGCCCGCCGCGCAAACTGACCACGACGGCATACTGGCCGCCATGCAGAAGTATCTTGTCGATCTGCCCAAGCCCGGCGACACGGTGGTTTTTTACGATGCCAGCCACGGCTCGCTTCGCGTCAACAGCAAGGGCAACAAGCTCACCATTTTGGTTAACGGCAAGTATGTGCATGCCGACAGCACGCTCGTTCCCTCCGACGCTTACAAGGGTGGGTACGATGTGCGCGATCGTGAAATGTCGCGCATCTTCAACGCAGCGATTGATAAGGGAATTCATCTGACTGCGATCTTTGACAGCTGCCACAGCGGCGGCATCAGTCGCGGCATCGGTCCGCGCTATATCGAGCGCACGCTCGCCTACGACCCACGCGACATAGGCGAAGCGCCCGAGGTGCTGCCCAGCGGCGATCCCAAACCGGCGCCCACCGAGCGCACAGACAATCCAGCGCTGGTGTTCTCCGCCGCGCAGCAGGACCAGACCGCCAAGGAGATGCCTCCTGCCGACAAGGCCGCCGAGCCGCATGGGGCCTTTACCGCCGCGCTCATTGAAGCACTCCAGGCCATGCCCGCCTCCACGCCGGCCTCGCTCATCTATCAGCGCGTCAAGGCGGTTCTTGAAGGCGGCAGCGTTCCTGACCAGGAGCCTGATCTCGATGCATCCGCCGCTCGTCGCCAGCAGCCGCTCTTTGGTGGAAAGGCCGGGGATTCGGGCAAGATTCTCACTGCAGCGCTGCAGTCCGGCGACGACGGAGTCATCCTCGACATCGGGCGCGTCTCCGGCGTCGGTGTCGGCAGTGAATTTACTGCTATCAGTCCCAACAGCAAAGGCCAAACCGTCAAATTGCGTATTACTGACCTTGACGGCATTGCGCGCTCCACGGCATCCATCGTCAGTCCGTCCGGCGCCGCGGTCGCAGCCGGAGAGGTCTTTCAACTCACCAAGTGGGTGCCCGCCGAGCAGGCTCCTCTCCGCATCTGGCTCTGGCCCTCCAACCTCTCAGAGCAGCAGATCCTCGATGCCGCGGCCCAGGTCAACGCCGCCGGCATTGCCTCCGTTGCCGATCCGGCAGACCAGCCATGGACGCACATCCTCTGCTGGGACGGCACAAACTGGACCCTCCAGAAAGCGGGCGCGCCCGCTCCTGAGGCCCTGGGCCCGCAACTCACGGCTGCAGCTCTCAAGGCGCACCTCGGCGCAGACGCCAATCTCTGGGTCAATCTTCCCGCGCCCAAGGAGCTGGCTGATCGGCTCATGCCCTCTGACCCAACCAGTTCCCTCAAAGTCGCGCCCGGCCTCAAGGATGCGGACTACGCGCTCGCCGGTGTTCTCACCCCCGACGGACCTGCTTACGCCTGGTTCCACAAGGGCGAACTCGTCGCCGGTCCGCCTGCCTCCGCCGCCACTGATCACAGTCCGGGCTGCTCCGCCACTTCGCAATATCCGGTGCGCAGCGATTGGGTCACCATGGCCGGGCTCGGCGATCTGGATTCGACCGGCAGCAAGCTCGTCAAGTATTCGTCGCTGCTGGTCAAAGTGCACGGCTGGCTCGACCTGGCCGACAGCCCCGCCGACGCCTCCAGCGATACCTACTACACACTGGCCATGGTGCCGGCAGGGTCTCCCGCGGCCGGTGCACCGCCTCAGCCAGGGCAGCCCGACAGCCCCGCCCGGCAGGGCGACCAGTTGAAGATGGCTCTCGAGTCCACTGACAGGGTCGTCGAGCGGCGATGGGTCTATGTCCTCGACATCGATTGTCACGGCCGGGGTTCGCTGCTTTATCCGCTCGACTTTGCCGAGAACCAGTTTCCCAACGACTCTGACAGCGGCCGGCAATTTGTTCTGCCCGGCGCGCGCACCCTGCGCATCGGTCCGCCCTATGGCGTCGATACGCTCATTCTGCTAAGTACCGCGCAGCCTCTTCCCGACCCTTACGCGTTGAACTTTGAGGGTGTGGCCACGCGCGGCGCAAGGGGCATGGACTCACCCCTGCAAAAACTGCTGGCCGATACCAGTAGTGGAACTCGTGGAGTTTCCGGAGAAGTGCCAACCAACTGGGGCATCGCGCTCACCACCATGCGCAGTGTTCCCAAACAGACGGCGCAGTAAAAACAAGAAAACGCGCCGCCGAGGTCACACAACCTGATTGTTTTGATTGACAATCTTTGAAAGTCTTGAAGGAGAAATCCCATGTCCGTTTCCCGACGCCAATTTGTTGCCGATGCCTCTGCACTCGGAATCCTCATGGCGCTCATGCCCGAGCTTGCCGCTGCGCAGAGCGCCGCTCCCCGGGTTGCGTCCGAAGATACGCCCCACGACTCCTATGACTTTTGGAGTGGATTCTTTGACTCCGTTAACCCCCTCGCTCCCAATTACGGCCAGAAGTCGGCCTCGCGCGGGCCCGGTGACCAGCTTCCCGATCCCGAGGTCGAAACCCAGTACCTGCATTACCTTGACAGCGCCAAGCGCCTTCGCTACGCCACTGACATTGCCCAGGACGAGTTGCTGGATCACGACGGCGATGTGTCCGTAAGCATCGCCCTCTCGCAATACCATCCATCCGCCGCCAACTCCCAGGCCAATTCGCACCCGGCGCAACTGCGCGTTGACACCACCCAGATTCACCCCTACATGAACATCATTGCCCCGCTGGCGTGGACGGCAATCGCCTCNNGGCACCGGCAAACTCGCGGTTAATCTTTCCAAGGCCGGTGGCCAATCCATGTTTGTCAAGGCGCTCAACATCATCATGCAGGGCGCAAAAATCGTGGCCCCCATGGTCACTCTTCCGGCCATCAGCGTGCCAGCCCTTAGCGCGTTTACTGAAGCGCTCAGCTACTGGGAAGACCGCACGCGCTTTATCATGGCCGGCAACCTGACCACGGGGATCGCCACTAAACAGGCTCTCTCCGATCCTGATCGCGAAGACCGTTACATCGGCCTGCTAAACGGCGACTACCTCATGGTCCCGCAAAAGCACACTGATGAACTCGCTGCTGCTTTGCCGAATCTGTCTCTCGAACAGGGCTACCTGGTCCGCAAAGACGCAGATCCGAGTCTGCCGCTTCAGGCCCGTGCGGAGAGCGCGATTCCAGGCATCACCTATGCGTCCATGCATGTGACCGTGCAACCGCTCAACGCCGCCGACCAGGCGCCAAAAAAGCCCGCCGCGCCGGCCCCAAGTGCTTCAAGCTCGAGTTCCTCTTCTTCTTCGAGCAGCAAGAAAAAGTCCACCAAGAAGTAGTAGTCGGCTGCGCTTGTCCCCGGTTCGGCCGTCAGGGGACAGGCGTGGCCCGCCAGCAACCCCGGCGCAGGCCGGCACAAACCAGTTGAGGGTGCAATGACGTTGGGCCACAAGTTGCAACTTGCCGCATGCCTCGGCGCTGGTCTGTTGGCGGCCGCACCTGCAGGCGCGCAGGGCTTTGGCCTGGTTGGCCTGAAAGAGAAAGTCACCCTGCTGCGCAAATTGCCCGCCCTCGTCCCTCTCAGCGGCACCACATTCGCGGTTAAGGTGGTCGGCCGCGGCGACCAGGGCGATCTGGCGCGA
>PLST01000309.1:16054-19504 GCA_003164255.1 Acidobacteriaceae bacterium
TTTCAGGCGCGCGGCTCGGGCGGCCGTGCAGTGGCGTCTGAAAATGTGCTTGCCAAGTACGACCGCGAATTCAACAGCGCAGGCAACTCGGTCTCCGAAGGCGTCAAGGGAACGGTCACCAGCGCCTGGAAGCGCGTAACGGGCGGCGCCGGCAGTGAGGACCTGAATCCGCCAACCGACGCTGAACTGCAGAACCATCTCCTCCTCGATGCCGTGCACCAGATCGCCGCACAAGTAGTGAATACCCGCGAAACCGTCGAGGTTTATCTCGCCCGGCAAAAGGGCGCCTTGGATGAGGGTGACAAACTGGCGACTGCGGGATTGTGGGAGCGCGCGCTCGAGACCTTCGAGACCGCAACGCCTTCCCCCAAGCCATCTGAAGATGCCTATCGCCTCTACGACACAGGCGTCGCCTACGAAGCGCTGGCGTACCAGGCTGAAGATCCCGTCTCGGCCATGAAGTATCTTGACCAGGCCGCCATCAACTACGGCAAGGCCATCGATTCAAGGCCGGAAGAAAAGTACTTCCTTGAGCCGCAAAAACGCATCGAAGACGCCATTGCGCATTACCGGCAAATCGAGGATCGGAATCGCCATCAGGCGGCGGCAAGCCCGTCGGTCATCCCCGTGCTTGGCGCAAATCAGGGCTCCGGGTCCACAACTTCCCATGCGCTCACCAACGACCAGGTCATCGCCATGGTCAAGTCCGGCATGGACGACGACTCCGTGAGCCAGGTCATCCAATCCGCCAGGCTCGTTCACTTCGATCTCACCGCCGCGGGCCAGCAGGCGCTCACCACCGGCGGCGTTGGTGCCCCGGTTCTAGCCGCCATGAAGGCCCGCGCCGCGCGCACTCATGCGGCGCCTGCGCCCGCGGCTCACAAATGAAGCCCCGTATGCGCATCGCCGCTTGCGCGCTGCTGGCAGCGTTCTGCGCCCAGGCGCGGGCAGCCGATGACCGCTGCGGCGCAGGCAAAGATCTCGTGGTCCGGGCGCTCGAGCGCATCTCCCCCACCAGCGACAGGGGCGCTTTTGAAGATGCGTTGCAACTGCTCAAGCACGCCGTCGAAGAGTGCAGCGAACTGGGCGATGCCTGGTACTACCGCAGTCTGGTGGAGCAAAAGCTCGGCCACGACGCGCTCGCCAAGTACGCCATGGACAAGGCCCGCTTCAACACCTCTGATGCTCTCGAGCAGGGCCTGAATCCGCTGGTGCTGGCCACGCCGGCAGGGCGGGGAATCGAAGTTGAAGAGGCGCCCCCGCAATCTCCGGGCACAGCCGCGGCCGCTCCGGTTGCCGGGCCGGTCGCGCAAAAGTGGGCGCTCGTGGTGGGCATCTCCCGCTTTACTGACGCTAAGATTCCGCGCCTCAACTACACCACCGCGGATGCCAACTCCTTCGCTGCCGAGTTGACCGATCCGCAAATCGGCCGTTTTCCCGCCAGCCATGTCCATGTCCTCACCGACGAGCAGGCAACTACAAAAAACATCAAGGAGGGCCTCAACTGGATTGCGCGCCATGCGGGAACGAGCGATCTGGTAGTGATCTACGTAGCCACGCACGGCACGCCGCGCACCATGGACACGGCAGGCGGCGCAAACTATCTGGTCACCTACGACACCGAGGTCTACAACGGTGGCAGCTTCGACGAAGACGCCATGTTCGCCACGGCCTATCCCATGGTCGAGCTCGCTGACTCCGTCGCCTCGCGCATGAAGGCGCTGCGCACAGCCATCATTCTCGATACCTGTTACAGCGGAGGCTCCATCAACGCCGCATCCTCTGGTGCGGACGGCGCGCTGGCCAATAAAGGGCCATCCGACAAAATGCTGGAGCGCATGAGCCAGGGAACGGGACGCATCGTCTTGTCGGCGAGCCAGGTCAACGAGGAATCGCTTGAGAGTCCTGCACTGCGTCACGGATACTTCACTTATTTCCTGCTGCAGGCGCTCAAGAGCGGCAATGGCGCTACCCCGCTCAGCCAGGTCTACGCCACGGTGGCCCAGCAAGTCTCAGCCCGCGTCTCGGCGGACGGTTCCCATCAGCATCCCGTCATGAGCCGCAGTTCCGCTGATGCGGACTTCGCTCTCGGCGTGCCTGCCGCGGAGCCTGCGAAGGTCGAACCGTGAACCGCCCGCTCGGTCAACGCGGTGGAGTCGAAGCCGGGAGAAGGTGTAGCCTGTCTGCAGCAATTCGGCAGGGGGCATGATGAACCTGGCGACAGAAACAAGAATCTTTGCGCGGTTAAGCCCGGCCATAATCAACCTTGCCCTGCTGGTTTGCACCGTGACATTCAATCTCAACCCATCCTCCGCGCAGGTGCCCCAGTTCACGCAGGCGTCTGATGTTCCCCTCAAAGACCAGATCGCCGACCATGAGCGAAAACTGGCCGCGAGTAGTGCGAAGTTTCAGCCTAAAGAGCGGGTCACCGAACTCGATACGCTTGCCAGCCTTTACCGCCGGGCCGGCAACATGCCAAAAGCGCTCGATTATTGCGCTCAGGCCATGATCATTGATCAGCATTGGGGAAGCAAAAAGGGCATGGCTATTACCCAGGAGATTGCGGGTAGAATCTATTCCGACATGGGGCAGGAGAAGAGGGCGCTCGACCTCTTCAACCAGGCCCTTCCCGTGTGGCGTGAATCGGGCGATCTCAGCGGCCAGGCCACGGTTCTTAGTCTCGTCGGCAGGGCGTATTCCAACCTGGCCCAGGAAGACAAGGCGCTCGACGCCTTCAATCAGGCTTTGCCCCTCTTTCACCAATTGGGAAACCAAATCGGCGAAGCGGGCGTGCTGGATGGGCTTGGCAAGGTCTACTCCGACATGAGCCAGGGAGCAAAATCTCTCGACTATCTCAATCAGGCTCTGGCTCTCTGGCGTTCCACGGGAGAACGCGCCGGCGAAGCGCTCTCGCTGGTCAACGCCGGCAGAACCTACTCCGATCTCGGCCAGAAACAAAAATCGCTTGAAGCCTACAATCAGTCGCTCCCCATTTGGCGGGAGATTGGCAACCAGCAGGGCGAGGCCAGCGCGCTCAACTATCTCGGCCGCGTCTACTCTGACCTCGGCCAGAAGCAGACGGCCCTCGATTACTACAATCAGGCGCTGCCCGTCTGGCGCGCATCAGGCAACCGCAACGGCGAGGCGCTCGACCTCAACGACATCGGCCGTGCGCACGCTGACCTTTCGCAGTCCGATCAGGCACTCGACTTCTACAACCAGGCGCTTGTCGTTTGGCGTCAGGTAGGCAATCGCCGGGGCGAAGCCATGACCATGAGCAACCTGAGCAGGACCTACCTTGACATCGGGCAGTCCAGCAAGGGGCTTGAGATTGCCCAGGCCTCGCTCCCGGTCTGGCGCCAGGCCCAGGAGACGCGGGGCGAGGCCTCGGCCCTGGCCAACATCGGCCGCGCCTATGAGCAACTCGGACAGCCGCAAACCGCGCTCCCC
>PLST01000309.1:19530-27845 GCA_003164255.1 Acidobacteriaceae bacterium
CTCGACAAGGATCTTCAAGCCGGATTCACGCAGTCGCGGGCGTCAACCTACCGGATTCTCGCAGAGCTCCTCGTGCAGGCCGGCAGGCTCGGGGAGGCGGAACAGGTTCTCGACCTGCTGAAGGAGCAGGAACTGAAAGACATCGTGCGCGGCGCATCTCCTGATGCCGCGGCCCGGATGCAGCCGCTGAAGCTCAGCGCCGCGCAGCTAAAGGTCCAGGCATGGTTCGACGGTCAGCAGCAAAGAATCGCAGCTCTCACTGAGACCAGCCTGCAGTTATCCGAGCTTCAGGCCAAAGCAGCGCGCACAGCCGCCGAAGACGCCCAGATGAAGTCCCTCGCTGGCAATCTTCAGCAGGGAATCGTCGCGATCCTCACCGACTTCAACAACGAGGCCGCAGCCGACCTTGAACAGAAGGCGGCCACAGGCAACACGAGCCAGCAGTCGGCTGACGGCGCGCCCCCGAGTTTCCTCCAGAGTTCGCTGGCAAAGCTCGGTCCCCGCGTCCTCGGCATCCGCATTCTTCTTGGCGAGAACCATGCCTACGCGCTGGTTGTCACAGCCACAACTCGCAAGAAATTCGAGCTGAACGCCACGCCTGCCCAGCTCCGCGCCAAAGCCTTTGAGGTACTTGAGACCCTGGCCGCCCGCAATGCCGATCCCAAGCCTGCTCTCGGCCAGTTGTACACCATGGTCGTGGCCCCGCTTGAGAGCGAACTGACATCGCTCCAGTCGCAATCCAGCGCGCAGCCCGGCGTTCCAACCCTGCTCTGGTCGCTTGACGATGCCCTCCGATATCTGCCCATGGCTGCGCTTTACGACGGCCATCGCTACATGCTCGAACGCTTCAACAACGTGCTTTTCACCCCTGAGAGCTACGGTCACATGGCCGATGCGCCGCTCAAGGCTGGCTCCGCTCCCGACGTTCTGGCCATGGGCCTCTCAAAAAGCTACCGCGGCCTGCCCGCGCTGCCCGGCGTCATGCCGGAGCTCGATTCCGTCGTCCACGATCCTTCCGTTCCTGACTCCCACGGCCCCATGGAAGGAAAACTGCTGCCCAACGAGCAGTTCACCCTCGCCGCCCTCAAAACGCAGCTCGGCGGGGGCAAGAGTTTTTCAGTGGTTCACATCGCCAGCCATTTTGTTGAGGAAACCGGCGGCGGCAGCGAGCCCTTTCTCATGCTCGGCGGCGGCGACCAGGGCGACCCCAACGGTTTCCAGTGGAGCCTTTCTGAAATGGAGAGCTCCCCGGTCGCATTTCAAGGCACGCGCCTGCTTACTCTCTCGGCCTGCAGCACCGCCAAGGACTACAAGACCCGTGACGGTACTGAAATGGACAGCCTGGGCATGATCGCGCAGCAAAAAGATGCTGAAGCCGTGCTGGCCACGCTCTGGGATGTGAACGATGCCAGCACCAGCCGCCTCATGAGCGACTTCTACTCCCGCTGGCTCAAGAACCCGGCTGCCGGCAAAGCTGAAGCCTTGCGCCAGGCGCAGTTGGCGCTCCTCAAGGGACCGTCGCTGGCGCCCGGTGGCCGCAGCCAGCGCGGATTTGAAGTGGAAACCCAGGCCAGCGCAGCGCCGCAAGCCACCTACGCGCATCCGTTTTACTGGGCGCCCTTCGTCCTCATCGGTAATTACCAGTAACGGCCCGACCCGGCGCTTCCGTTTCACAGACTGCCCCTCTCTAGAACTGGTTGCATAAATCGGGCTTTGAATCGGCACGGCTTTAGAGCCTGCCCTGAGCGAAGTCGAAGGGTGCCGCAAGTTGCGCAAGATCGATGGAGCTTTAGCGTCTGCGTGAGAACTGAGGATTTCAAACCGCGCAGCGGCAAAACCTCCCGTNNCGAAGGATAATAGCCCAGGCCGGGGCCCCCAAGGACAGGTCTTCGTCCTTGGGGTGGAGAATGGAGTCCAAGCCGAAGGCGAGGACGCAATCCTGGGAAAAGCCAGAAAACAAACCTTAAGCCCCGTAGGGGCGACCGAAAACGAGCAATCGAGCAGTGAGCCGCTCTTCAACCCCACACACGATGAGTTCTCACGCAGACACCTTAGTCCCTGGGGGCTGTCCATCCACCCATTTCTATCCATCGAATTGTTTAACGAACTTCAGAAACACCACAATGGGCTCGCGTGAGAGCTACCTCATGGGTCTCAGCCTCCGCAGACAACGGTGAGGAGACGTGTTGCACGAATGAACATAAAAAGCGCTGCGGCCAATGAACTCCACCTCACCGGGAAGTTTACGAGCGCAATCGAATATGCGCGTCACCTGCACATCGAACGGCGCAAGGGAAGCGGCATTCCGTATATGGCGCACCTCCTTGGTGTGGCGGCGCTGGTGATGGGCGAAGCCGGCCACGAGCTGTTTCCAGTCACTGAGGATATGGTCGTGGCCGCGCTTCTGCACGATGCCGTGGAAGATCACGGAGGGACACCGCGCCTCCACGATATTGAAGCGAACTTTGGCGCAAACGTTGCGCGCATGGTCGCAGGTCTTTCCGACACCTTCTCAGAAGATTCCAGCCATAAGGAATCGTGGCTTGATCGCAAACAGTCGTACCTTCACCGGCTGAGGGACGAGCCGGCCGATGTGCGCCTCATCTCTGCGGCAGACAAACTCAACAACGCGCGAGCCATGCTTGAAGACTACCGCGTGATCGGGCCCGAGGTGTGGAAGCGATTCAAACGTGGACGCGGCGATCAGCTCTGGTATTTTGACGAACTGGTAAAGGTGTTCAGGTCATTTGGCGAAAGCCGCATTGTCGATGAACTGGAGCGCGTGGTCGCGGAATTGCGACGCATGTCGAACAGTGAGCCGAGCTAAACACTGCGGTAGCCAAGGCAATCAGAATCAGCCAGGTCGCGGCTTCAGCGCTGGACGGCCCATGCGAGCCCGTCGGGGCCGGCGATGGGGATGCGGCCCACTTCCTCGAGCGTCTTCAGGTCGATGACTGCCACATAGCCGTCGCGGCCGCAGGCGACATAGGCGCGCGCGCCGTCAGGTTGCATTTCAATACCCCCGGAGCCATGCACATTCGACAGACGCTTGACCTCCTTGCGCGTGGCCGCCTCGATCACAACCAGCGCCGAACCGGGAGTCACCAGGACGAGCTTGCCGTCGGGCGTGAACTTCAGACGGTTAGCGCCGAGCACATTGGCAGCGAGCGTGGCCGCGACACTCTTGGTGGCCAGATCGATGACCGAGATGGTGCCATCCTGCGCGTTGGCGACCCATGCCTCATTGCCCTCGGGAGAAACGTCAAAGCCCTCAGAGCCGTGGCCCACCGGGATCACCGTCTCGATCCAGTCGCCACCAGGCGGCGGAGGCGGAGGGCCGCCCGGCCCCGGGCCCATTCCCGGAGGCGGTGCCATCCCTGGCACCGGGCTCATTCCCGGAGGCGGACCTTGGGGCATGCCCGCAGGATGTTCCGTTTTGTCTAGAACGGTGACGCTTGCCGAACTTACGTTGGTGGTGAGGATGCGCCTGGCGCCGGGGAAGACGTAGAGCATATGGGTGCGGTTCTGCCCGGTTCCCATGATCCAGTCGATTTTGGCTGTGGCAGGGTCGTAGCTACCGATGGCTTTGGCGGCTTCAGCCGTGAACCAGACTTTGCCCTCGATGAAGTCGAGACCGTGCGGGCCGCGCAAGGCGCCAAGTTCAATGGGTTGCAAGGCCTTCTGGTTGACCAGGTCGATAACCGCGAGCGTGTGGAACGCGCCGAATCCGTAGTTGGAGACGTAAGCGGTGCGGCCGTCGGCGGATGCGACAACTTCGTGGGGGTCTTCACCGACAGGGACAGTGGCGACGATCTTGAGAGTGACGGGATCGATGATGGACAGCGTGTGATCCTGCTTGGACAGGGCGAGGAGCGACGTCCGGGGCGTTGCCTGCGCACACGCGACGGCGGTGAGAGCCGCTGTAAATACCAAAAGCTGCAGTGACCGCAAACGCATGCGCCTTACCTCCTGAGGGGAAGTTGTCTATCGAGGGTTCGTACGCATGAATTGTACCGTTCGGGGCCCGGCTGTTTTGCACCTGTAGATGCGAGGCAAGCTGAGCAATAGACAGAGAGAGATTTGGCCGGGCCACAGAAGACCCGGGCCGGTTGGAGTGACGCAGATGAGACCGATTACACCCAGCCGATCACAGGAACCCGGATGCCTGGAAGGCGACAGAGCTCAGTGCCTGGTTGCCGTAGATGTCCCGCGCGCTTAGATCCCAGCTATAGACGGTCTGGGAAGTCAGAGCGAAGCCGGGCGTGAGGTCGTTGTTTGGATCGGTCGGATCAATACCCCAATTGAGAGACGTAATCGAACTTGAGAGCCCGTTGGAATTGGAGTTGGCGCCCGGAATCTGCCAAACGACGTTGTTGTTGGGATCATAGAGATAGAACGAGAAGATGTCGCTGGTATCGACCGAAGGGACATTCCAAAGGAAGGTCGGCTTCAGGCTCTCCTGATCGTTGGGCAGCATATTGGTCGCCACTTCATTGGCGCCGACCAGCGTGGTTGTGCCGTTCCATCCGGTTACCGAACCGGTGAGCGTTTCGGTGTCGGTGCTGGAGTCGCTGTAAGTGATCTTGAAGGTGTATGCGTCGCCGACATTGGGCGTGTTGCCGTTGAGAGGCACGTAATACTGGAATTGGACGTTGCCGCAGCCGTTGCAGTAGTTGCTGATGTCCACCGGGTTGATCACGTTCGGCCCCGACATGAGCGTGACGGCCACGGGCAGTTTATTTCCCTCGCGCACATCGAAGTTGAGGTTGTAGCCGGTGGATGAAGTACCCGCGTTGTATTGAAAGTATTGGGTTCCCACCGTCACCGTGCTATTGGCGGTTGCGAGGGTGAGGTTCTGCCCTGTAAGGGGACCGCTGATGGCGATCGGCGTGACGTTGTTCTGGCCGGTGTTCGTCACGTCGCCCGCGTCAATCAGGCCATCGTTATTCTGGTCGAGGATTTCAAACAAGACGTAGTCGTTGTTCGTGTCGGTGGGGACGTAGACAGTGAACGCATTGGAACTGCCAGGGCTTGCGATGCGGGTGCCGTAGACCGTGTTCGTGCTCTGGTTGTAGTAGCCCACGTAAAGCGGACCGGTAGGCGTGACTCCGGAGGGAATAGTGACGGTGCCTTGCACCTCGTTGCCGCTGGTTGACGCGCCGGCCGTGATGCCGATCGGCGTGCCGCTGAGATTGTAGACCTGCCAACCCGAAGCTGGGCCGGCCGCGTTGCGCGCCCTTGCTTCAACATAGTAAGTCTGGCCGTTGGTAAAGGGATTGCCGGTGACGCCCGCGGTTCCGTTATTGAGGATCCAGACGTTCGAACCAGTCCCGACTGCCTTGAAGTTGTGTGCTGTCGTGCCGGTGGCGAAAGTGGAATCGGTGCTCCACTGGACGTCGTACGAAGTGGCAGCTTCAACGCCGTTGGTGGTCACTGCCTTGTAGCTGATGGCCAAGCCCTGGTCGGTCGGGGTAATTGCATTGATGACCGGATTAGCGGAGGGCACAGCCGTCGGCGTGTTGTCAGCGATGGTGACGGATTGCCCGGTCAAATCTGAGCTGACGACGGCGACAGGAATGCTGCCCGAAGGATCGGATGTATTCTGAGCTCCGTTTCCGAGCGCGGTTAGATCCATCCAGGCTTGAAGAGTATAGCTGCCGGGAGGCACGCCGCGGATGGAGAACGATCCAGGAGTGAAGATGCTGGTTCCCAACCCGCCGGGGCCGCAGGGGGTTGCGGGGACGAGGGCAAGGTAGATTTGCCCGGTGTTGGATCCGCTGTATCCCACCGAACCGGAGACTGTGTAACCGAGTGCGACGGTGAAGCCGATTCCATTCGCATCGGTGTTTGAGACCGTAGCGGATTGGGTAGTGGGGTAGAAGACAGAACTCGGCCCGGTGATGGAAGGAGAGATGGTATAGCTTCCCGCGTAGACGCTTGGGAAGGTGAAGTTGCCGCTGCTGTCGGTGGTGGTAGTTTGGACGACCGTGTTGCCGGGTTTGGAAAGCAGAGTAACGGTGATGGTGGGCACGGCGGGAGTGCTTGTTCCGCAGGCGGCGCTCAGCGACACCTGGCCGGTGATCTGCGACATGCGGTAGACGTTGATGGTGTACGAAACCGTCTGGGTTGAACCCAGCGAGTCACTGACCTTGACGTTGGTCAGGTTCACCGTTTGAATGGCCGTGGGAGTTCCCGAGACCGATAGCGTGTTCGTTCCGTTGTTGGAGACGGAGAGGCCGTCAGCAACGGCGACCAGCGAGCCGGTGTTGGGGATGGAGGCACCGTTGATCGACCACGTGTACGGAGGCACGCCGCCCGATGCGACGATTGAACCGGTGTAAGCCTCATTGAGGGTTCCCTGCGGCAGTGTAGTTGGATTGGGAGCAGGCAGTGATACCGGTGTGGGAGTCGCGATGGCAATCGTGTAGCCGTTTTGTGTAACGGTGCTATGGGTGGACGTGTCCGTCAGCTTCACATTGAAGGTGACGGTGACGGGCGTCGATCCCGGAGTTCCGCTGATGGTCAGCGTGCCGCCGCTGCTCGCCGAGATCAGGTTGTCAGAGAGTCCAGTCAACTGCCAGGAATAGTTGCCGCTTCCGCCCGACGCTGTGATCGATCCGGTGTAAGGAATGTTGATGTAGCCGCCCGGCAGGGAAACCGGATTGGGCGCAGGCAGTATGACCCCGCTATAAACCGTAATCGCGTAGACATACGGTCCGACGGTGGTGCCACTCGTGGGGTCTTTGACTGAGACGCTGAGCGATACCGTTCCGCTGGCCGTTGGAGTGCCTGTGACGGACAGCGTGCCGCCGTTGGTTGACGTGGTCAAGCCGTCGGATTGGCCGGTCACCGTCCAGGCGTAGTTTCCGCTGCCGCCCGTTGCGGTCACGGTTCCCGCATAGGGCACGCCAACGGCCGCGATGGCTGGCAGCGTTGCGGGAATGGTAACGGGAAGCGCCAGCGGGCCGTTGACCTGAATACTGTAGGGCAGTGGGCTGGAGGTGTCGCCCACACTATCCGTGGCTGTGACACTAAAGTTGACCGTTCCAGCCGTTGTGGCCGGCCCGTTGATGGTCAAGGTTGCTCCGCTGGCTAGGGAGGTGAGGCCGTTGGATAACCCTGAAACGACCCAGGTGTAACCGATGCCGGTGCCACCCGAGACGGTAAGGGTCTGCGAGTACGCCTGTCCGGTGATTGCTAAGGACAAGGCGCCCTCGCCGGGTGTGACGATCAATGTGGGAGCGACGACGACGATCTGGTAGGTGTGTGTGCCGGAGTCCCCGTAAATGTCGGCTGCCCTGATCGTGAAGTTAAAGGTCCCGGCGGCCGTGATGGTTCCAGCAACAGCTCCCGTGGCTGCATTGAGCGTGAGCCCCGTTGGCAGTGCGCCGCTGATCACGGAGTACGTAAGCCCTCCCAGGCCTCCGCTGGCTGCCGCGCTGCCGGAATAGGTCTGGTTGTAACTTCCGGTTGCGGGCATGGTTCCAGCAAAGCTGATCGTCGGCGCCGGGGTGATGGCGAGCGTGATTGTCTTGGTTGCAATAAGCGCTACGGGTGTGCCGGAATCCTTCAATTGAAAGATGACGTTGGTGCTCCCGCCTGCCCCCGCCAAAGGCGTGCCGGAGACAAGACCTGATGGGGAGAGGGTGAGGCCGGCAGGCAAATTGCTGCCTGAAGCGACGGACCACGTATAGGGAGCCACGCCGTTGGTGCCAGCCAACTGGGCCGAATATGCGCTTCCCACCGCACCTGCAAAACCGCTGTTGGTGGATGTGACCGACGGAACCGGAGGGACGGTGATTTGGGCAGTCGCCAACCGGGTTTCTTCAAGCCGGGAGGTTGCGGTAACCGTGACGGTGACCGATGAAGATGTGGCGGTGGGCGCCGTGTAAGTGACTGACGTCGTGCTCTGATTGGAAAGTGAGCCCCCGCCGGTCAAACTCCAGGAGACACCAAGATTGTTATTGTCATTGGCGACCGCGGCGATCAGAGTCGTGGAATCGGCCCCATCCACTGAGGTTGCGCCCGCTGAAATCGACACACTCGTTGCGCCGCCACCAGAGGAGCCGGAGCCCGAGCCCGTATTGCTGGATTTGCCCCCGCACCCCGACAGAGCAAGCGCAACAATAAAGGGAATCCCAATGAGAGCTAGATCTCTCCGAATCACAGTGCACCCCAGGAGGGGAGTTTCAACTCCGGCAGCGGGTAAGTTACCGCCGCGATTCCCCAGCACTCTGATTATCTGTAGATTGGAGATATGCTAAATACAACGAAAAAAACGGGTAATAGCACGAAAGTGTTACGTTTCCGACGCG
>PLST01000462.1 GCA_003164255.1 Acidobacteriaceae bacterium
GAAAATGAGCCGCCATCGATGTTGACCATGTAGTAATGGAATCCTGCGACGAGGGGCGTGGTGGTGGCGTACCAGAGTCCGTCGGCCTGTTTGGTCATATCGAATCCGGCGCCAACGCGTACCTTGACCGCCTGGGCATTGGGCGCCACTACGCGGAACATGGCGCGATTGTCAGGAAAGACACAGGGGTATGGAGCCCCGGGGATGTTGAGCGAAGAAGGCTTGCAGTCGGCCGGGGGTTGAGCCCAGCAAACGCCAGTAGCCAAAAGGGCGAAGACAAGTGCAGCTTTCATTGAAGTCCTCAAAAGAGCAAGGGTTAGTCGAGCAGAGGCCAGTAAGTTTAAGCGACAGCGCAAGCGCCGAGATTGTCGATGGGGAACTTGTATAGCGTTTCCCAGCCAATGTCAACGAAGGCTGGGTCGCAGCCTTTCCTTTCTTGAAAAGCCGCCGACTTCCCGACTCCGCAGCGGAGTTTCAACAGCCGCCGGAAAGGCCGGAGTACCTGCGGGGAATCGAGGCGGAAAATAGTTGTTGCAACAAATATCCTAATTGTGCATCCAAGGGTATGTAAGCCAATTTCGAAAGGAGCAAAACGGTTATGGCAACAGCAGTCTCAGCCCCTGGAACAGTAACCACCTGGAATATCGACCCGGCGCATTCTGGAGCGGAATTCAAGGTGAAACATATGATGATCTCGAACGTTAAGGGCAAGTTCTCAGGCCTTTCCGGTGTATTGAAGCTGGACGAGACCAATTACGCCCGATCGACTGTTGAAGCGTCGATTCCGGTTTCGACCGTCAATACAGGCGATGAGAAGCGCGACGGGCATTTGGTGAGCGCGGACTTTTTTGATGCGGAGAAGTTTCCGGCGATGACCTTCAAGTCGACCAGGATTGAGTCAGTAGGCGGCGGCGACTATGAGGTGACCGGCGACCTGACGATCCACGGCGTGACCAAGCCGGTTGTTTTGAAGTTGGAAGACGTAAGCGAACCATCAAAGGATCCCTGGGGCAACCACCGCATTGGGCTTAGCGGTACAACCAGGATCAATCGCAAGGACTTCGAGCTTGGCTGGAATGCTGCCCTCGAGACCGGTGGAGTGCTGGTGGGCGAGGAAGTAACGATCACGCTCGATGTGGAGTTTATCAAGACCTAAGAACAGGGATCAGGGCTCAGGGGGCGTTCCCGCATCCTGCCGGAATGCCCGTGCCCGCGATTCGATGGCGCTTTTGAGTCTTTGGCGGCCGAGATAGTTGTTGCAACGAATATCGAGCTCGGACATCCAATAGATGCAGGGCCGAGGAGGTCAACCGTATGTCGCTTCGTGCAGTAAAAGAGATTATTGGCACCAAACCAACCATTGAAGGCGCCGGCGTCAAGCTGCAGCGCGCCTTCGGCTTTGGCAACACGGGCGAATTCGATCCGTTCCTGTTGCTGGACGATTTTCGCAATGAAAATCCGGCGGATTACCTGGCCGGGTTTCCCTGGCATCCGCATCGCGGGATCGAGACGATTACATACGTGCTTGCCGGCGAGGTGGCGCACGGGGACAGCCTGGGAAACAAGGGGCGCATGACGGCCGGAGACGTGCAATGGATGACGGCCGGGAGCGGAATCTTGCACCAGGAGATGCCGAAGGGCGACGAGCGGGGACGGATGCACGGCTTCCAGCTTTGGGCGAACCTGCCCGCGGCACACAAGATGACCGACCCGCGGTACCAGGACATTCCTTCGAGCGCTATTCCTGAGGTGACCGAGGACGACGGAACGAAGGCGCGGGTTATCTGCGGTGAGTTCTGGGGCAAGCGTGGGCCGGTGGAGGGTGTGGCTACGGAGTCGATGGCCGTGGACGCGCGCTACGTGGACATCTCTGTGCCGCCGGGCAAGAAAAAGCGGATCCAGGTGGAGACCACTCGGAATGCGTTTGCGTATGTGTTTGCCGGGGCCGGGACGTTCCGCGATGCTTCGAATCCGCAGGCGGTACTGACCGAGTCGGCCATAGATCCAAACGCGACGCCCGTGTATGACGCGAAGAATCATTCGCTGGTGCTTTTCGACCGCGGCGACGAGATTGTCGTCCAGGCAGGGCCTGAAGGAATCCGCTTTCTGCTGGTTTCAGGCAAGCCGCTGGAGGAGCCGGTGGCCTGGTACGGACCGATCGTGATGAACACGCAGGCCGAGTTGCGCCAAGCCATGAGCGAGTTGCAGAACGGAACGTTTATCAAGCACGCGTAAGAGGCTTGAATCCAGGGCTGAAGCCGGTTTCATTTCTTCGTGCGATTCAGGGGCCTGAAGGTGTTCAGGCTCCTGCTCGCTCCGGGAAAACCAAATGCGCGAACATTAAGTTTGCTCCCACACACACCCTGGACCCCAAAAACAGAGCCGCCGTGCGCAGGGGACACCCGCGGAGCGCCGGCTTATGCGACCCCCGACAAGCTATTCCGAGTGAAAGCCCCGGCTGAGCTGCGCCATTAGCGCGGAAGAGAGCGGGGAAGTGGTGGTCAGTTTTGATCAGGCACTCGAGGTGGCAACCTGCAACCGTAAATGGGAGGGCCAATTTTCCGCCCTCTTTTTTTTGAGATCAAAATGCGTCGAGGAGGAATCATGTTTCCCAAGAAAGCTCTCGCTTTCGCAGTAATCGCAATCGCCCTGTTCGCCGGTGCGCAAAAGGGCACGGCCCAGGTGGGCATCAGCATTGGTATGGCGCCCGCGTGCCCTTATGGGTATTTCGACTATGCGCCGTATGACTGTTCTCCGTACGGCTACTACGGGCCCGACTGGTTTAACGGCGGGATCTTTATTGGAGCCGGTCCCTGGTTTCACGGCGGACGCGGTTTTTATGGTCACGTCGACAACCGGTATGACCCTCATCACGGCTACGCCGGACCGTTGCCGGGGCGCGGTGAGCAGCAGTTCAACCACTTCCACGGAAACGAGGCGCGCGATGGCCGTGGCAACGTTGGCAACGCCGGACATGAAGGCGGTCGCGAACACGCCCTTCCTGGTTACAGGGGCGGCGGTTCCCATGGTGGTGGACGCCACTAGAGAACGGTGCTCAGGTCCCGGGTCTGCAGCCGCGGCGGGAGACCCGGGAGACCTCGACGCCGGCCCACGCATCGTGGGTCTTGGGATTGTTTGAGCGTGGACGCGCCCGTCAGTGAGTGGCCGGCGTGCCGTCGGACCAGTGGTTGACCAGCACCAGGAAGACAGTCATCCGGTCCTGGGGGACATATCCGGACATTGCGGGCACACCTGCCAGATTTGCTCCCCAGCTCTTTTCCGCATCGCCCGAAACGTACCACATCATGTGCGGATGCCAGTGTCCGCCATCGTCTTGCAGATACTGGTCCTTCGACATCATGTAGCACATCGCGTTGGGCTCGAGCGTCGGCAGTTGGTTCGAGTCCCATGCCGATTTGAGAGCCCGGGCAATTTCCTCCTTTGACTTTGCCGCCATCACCAGTTTGGTCTTCATGAGGAAAATAGGCAGATAGGTCTTCGCGGCCGGCGCATTCAAGCAGTGAGGCGCCCTGACTTTTGGATTCCAGAACTCCGCATCATCCGTGGACTTGCCCCAGGATCGCTCTACCAGGCAGACAAAGCCATTTCCGCCCTTGACTGCGGTGGTGTATCCGTCGCGCCCCAGCACCAACACCTCCGCTCCGTCCGAAATGGATGCCGGAGCGGCGCTGCGAGCCAGTACGATTTCGGAAGCCTGATCCGGGATGAGGTACTGATCGAGAGGGGCCGCGACCGGGTAGGGACCCGTTTGTGCCTGTGCTGGCAGGAGCGGGGTGGCCACCAACAAGGCAACACCTGCAACGCATAGGAAAGCAACAAGGGTGGGCAGCTTTTTCGGCATGCAATCCTCCTCACCAGTTTTTTCGCTTTCGGCCTCTAAATCCGTACCAGTTCGCGTTGAATTTTGCCGGTGACCCAGGCTTTGTTATCCGAGGTGAGCATGTTGATCTCGCTGCGGACACCGAACTTCGGCAGATAGATGCCGGGCTCTACGGAGAAGCAGGTGTGGGGAAGAATGCGGCGCTCGTCGTGCGTCTCAAGATTATCAAGGTGCGCGCCGGGGCCGTGAATTTCGTGGGCGATGTTGTGACCGGTGCGATGGGTAAAATACTCGCCGAAGCCCGCCTCGCGAACGACCGCGCGCGCCGCATCGTCAGCTTCGAATCCGCGGATGGGGCGGTTGGTAGCGAAGGCCTGCTCGACAGTGGAGACGGCCGCATCGCGCGCATTACGCACGGTTTCAAAAACCCGCTGCTCCTCCGGGCTGGGCTCGCGGCCGATGACGCC
>PLST01000016.1 GCA_003164255.1 Acidobacteriaceae bacterium
TTGATAAACACTTGCGCAGCAGTCAGGGCGTTCTGGACTGCCGCCAATCCCCACGTATGAAAGTTGCACAGGTGGTGGATTTCTTGTTCTGAGTGTTTCTGTAGGCGTGCAGCCTGATACTCCTTCAAAAAGCGGCAGAACGGACATCCAGGTTCGTGAAGCACGTCGAGAATCGATTGATAGAAAACGAGCTGTTTTTGTGTTCTCATCAGAGTATCTCCGCAATCACAGAGCCGCCCCAAACGGCAGCAAGGCCAAGAATGAGACTGCTGACGGCGTAGAGGGCGGCCAGCAAGAAAGCGCCGCTTCGAATCGTGGACAGTGTCTCCCACTCATACGTTGAAAAGGTGCTGTAGGCGCCAATGAAGCCCACTGGCACCAGGAATCTCCAGGCGGGGTTCAACCCCGCTCGTTTGCCAAGGAATGTGAGCGAGAAGCCAATAATGACGCAAGCCGTGATATTGATCACAAAAGTGCCGTAGGGGAATTTCGTTCCCATACGATTGGCGATTGTCGATCCGACCCAATATCTGGCCATGGAACCAAGCGCCCCGCCGAACGCAATAAAAAGGTATTTCTGCAAACCTATGCCTCCCTCTGGATGGTTGCGCAAGCCTCGTGGCTCTCGTTTGCATTCCAGTCTCTCAACAGAGCTAAGTCGTGTTCGAGCTGTGGTGCGTCGATAGTGTCCTCGGAGGTTCCATCGATCCTGTGAAGCTGAACGCGATAGGCATCTGCATAAGAACTCACCAGAAAAACGATCTTGCCGACAAGCTGGTTGCTCCATTGGGATAGTGCATGGCCGTAAAGATGAAGCTCTTGCTTCAGAAGAAGGCCAATGCTTTGCTCCAACGATTTTCTTATCTTGGAGCAAACGATACTCCTCCCGAGAAACATCCAGTGGCTCATACTGATTTCTTCCGGGAGAGATGCCAACTCAAAGCGCGGCATATCTCGCAGTAGGCTTTCCACCTCATCCTGTACAGGGAAGTCAGTACGTTCCATCTGCTGCGCCACCGTTTGGAGCGTGAAGATCGCCCGGTTGCTTACATCACGTACGCTTTCAATGCAATTCGCCAAAGATTCTCGAACAGCATCATCGAGCCACTCTGAAAGCTGAAAGGACGTGACATGAGCGTTGGAATTTGCTCGCATCCAGGCAAGTGCGCTTTCCGCAGTATTGTTGAGAATTATCTCGGGCGTCTCGCCCAATCTATAGACGAAATTGCTGAGAACGGTACGTTGCTCTCCGACCTCCCCGGTGATAAGGCGCAATTGCTCCTCCAGGTCATGCGCGTCCACTGATAGATTCTGTCCTCTGCGTTTCGTCTGGTCGAGAGTCGTCTCCAATGCAGCAATCAACGAGTCGCGCGAGGCACCGATCTTCCTTGCAGCAGAGGCGTTTCTAAGCTTTCGAGCCTGATCGAATCTGGGAAGCAACTCCCGCTCGAAAAACTGGTCGAGCAAGACAGTATAGGCCGAGAGGGAACTCACCGGATGCACACTCATGCTTAGGCCCAATTCGCTTTGCAGTTGCTCCTGGATATAGCCCATCACACGATGGAGATCATCTTCCGCCAGAAGGTCCGCCTTGCTAAGCAAAACAATGGCCGGAATTCCGCCTTCATAAAGCAGACGCAGAGTTCCGATGTCTTCTTCATTCAAGGCCGTGCCTGCATCAATCAGAAGTAGCGCAAGGTCGCAGGATGGAAGATAGGCCAGTGTCTCCGCTGCGCCTCGCCTGGCTAGTGAGCCAAGCCCTGGGGTATCTACCAGCACGATTCCTTGCCTGAGGCGTGGCGAGGGAACCTCGACGACCGCTCGCGCGACATTGCGCAGATTGCCTGGATTCCCCTGCTCCGTTACCAGCTTTCCAAGCTCTTCAACTGTGACGGTTTCTTCTCTTCCACCACCGTAGGCTACGGTAGCGCACAGGGTCGGTCCATAAAGCAGTTTCGTGGGTACAGCAGTGATGGGATTGATACCTACAGGAAGAACGTCCATGCTCAGGAGTGCATTCAAAAGTGAGGATTTCCCACTGCTGACACGTCCGAACAGCGCCACTTCCAGATTGTTATCCTCCAGGCGGGATGCGAGCAAATCAATGCGCGGCCGAAATTCGACGAATCCATGACGAGTGACGAGCTGCTCGATCAGCCGCAAGAGAGCCACATCGTACCCAGTCTCTTCCAGCTTCTTCAGGCGCGATTCCAGATTCGTCCCCAACTCCTGGCGGAGATAGCGTTCCATGCTTCCAGCCAGAGAACGAAGTTCATGGACCACTCCATTGAGATCGTCAACCGCATCCTCGAGAACGGCCCCGCATCCGCGCATATAGCTTGGTTTGAGTTCCTCAATCGCGATGTCGATAAAAGTAAGGTCAACCTTGATCGATCGTGTGGCTGGAATCTGCGCCGGTTCAGGCTTCATGTGCTGCCACTCCAAAGCTCGTAGCAGTTGTGACCGGAGCCGGCGAATATGGTCTTCGATCACCCTCGCCTGTGCGGGAGTGATGTCGATGACGTAGCGAGGAAACGGAGATTTCGATGCTGTGGAATGAAGAACATGTTCGATGTCAATCAGGAGTTTGTCTATGTATTGGCAGGTGATAATCAGGCGTCGCTGCTGCGTCTCGTTCAGCGTCCCTGAGATTCGCTGTTCTGGATCTCGTGATCTCACCATTTCTGGTCCGGGTTCGGGCATGACTCCTCCAAGTTATTCTTCAGCTTCGAGGAGTCATCTGCCCAGTTGGCGGTCTTAAGGTGGACTCCAACACCCACAGTTGCTTGTTGCTTGCTATGCCGTTACTGCCTTGTGCCAGCGCTCATACACGCTGGCGCCTGCGTAGCGGGCCTTTGCCCCAAGTTCGTGTTCGATCTCCAGAAAGCGGTTGTATTTCGCGATGCGCTCGCCGCGGCTGGTCGAACCCGTCTTGATCTGCCCCATGCCGGCAGCCACGGCCAGGTCGGCGATGCTCGTGTCATCGGTCTCGCCGGAACGGTGAGAGATGACTGCGCCGTAGCCATTCTCGCGGGCAATCTGAATGCATTCTAGCGTTTCCGTCAGCGTGCCGATCTGGTTCAGTTTGATAAGGATCGCATTGGCGATTCCGTCTTTGATGCCCTGGCGAAAGATCGTGGGGTTTGTGACAAAGTTGTCGTCGCCGATCAACTGAATCCGGCTACCGAGCGTCTTAGTCATGAGCTGCCAGCCAGCGTGATCGTCTTCCGCAACCCCATCTTCAATCGCCCATATCTCAGGATACCGATCAATCAACTTCTTCCAGAAATCGACCATCTGCTCCGAGGAATTCCGGCTTTTGTCCGACTTCTCGAAGAGGTAGGTGCCGTCGTCATAAAACTCGCTGGTGGCAGGATCGAGCACAAGGACGACATCCTTGCCTGGCTTGTAACCGGCCTTTTGAATTGCTTCGAGAATCAGTTCGATGGGTTCTTCATTGGACTTCAATTGCGGCGCGAATCCACCTTCGTCGCCAACCCCGGTGTTGTAGCCCTTCTTGTGCAGCACAGCCTTCAGTGCGTGGAAGGTTTCAGCCGCCGCACGCAATCCTTCGCTGTAGCTTGGCGCGCCTACTGGCGAGATCATGAACTCCTGGAAATCAACGTTGCTGTCGGCATGGCTTCCACCATTCAGCACGTTGAACCACGGCGCAGGGATCAGATTGGCTTCGGTGTTTCCCAGGCTGGCATAGAACGGCAGGCCGCGATCCACAGCAGAGGCGCGTGCCACAGCGAGAGAAACGCCCAGAATCGCGTTCGCTCCCAGACGTGCTTTGTTCGGCGTCCCGTCCAGATCGCAGAGTTTCTTGTCCAACGCTTTTTGGTCGTTGGCATTGAATCCATGCACTGCCTTTTGAATCTCACCGTTCACATGATTCCGCGCATTGAGAACACCCTTTCCTCCGTAGCGAGTTTTGTCACCGTCGCGCAGTTCGACAGCTTCACGCTTGCCGGTGGAAGCACCGGAAGGAACTTTAGCCGTTGCCTTTACACCATTTGCCAGCGTGACTGTCACGGAAAGGGTTGGATTCCCGCGGGAATCGAGGATTTCAAGGGCTTCGAGATTTGCAATTTCAGACATTGTGGCTACTCTTTCCCGGCTATAAGCCGTCCGCAGGGATAACTGCAATGAGTTGTTAGAACGGCCGATGAAGCCGGCCTCGGCTGTATTTGCAACCGACGCTTTGCCGTCCGCAAGATCTGCAATCGTACAGGAGAAAAGTTCAGATCAATGCACAATCATGACCGGACAATGCGCATATCGCAAAACTCGCTCCGAGTTCGATCCCAGCATCCAGCGATGAAGGATTGTGTGGCTTCGCTTGCCCATCACAATGAGGCTGGCTTGGATGGTGTCAGCCTTGTGGATGATCTGCTCCGCCGGATGACCGAGAACAATATCCGTTTCAAGTTCAATCTCTTTTTGCTTGGCGCGTTCGCGCAACGGGACGAAACACTTCTCATAGCGCTCTTGCCCGTCTTCAAGCACTGCATGGAACTCCGCGCTCTCAGCCGGTTCCGGCGGCCGGATCACAGCCAAAACGAATAGTTTGGCTTTCATATCTCCTGCCATCGACAGGGCAACATCCAAAGCGTGCTCCGAATGTGGAGACGCGTCGAATGCAACAAGTATCCTTTGAATTCCAACAAACGCCGGGCTTCCCATGCGCTTCACCTATCCTTCTTCTGCGGGTACTGGCCGCTGAATTGACTGCTCTGTTTTCACGTTTTTCACTGTTTGGGGAAGAAGATGCCGGGGAAGAAAGAACGAGTTTGCAATGATGGTCGGAATCACGGCGCTGGCGATGACTGTGCCCACGATATAGGAGTACTGCGCCTGCGTGATGATCTGATGATTGAGGCCAAAGAGTGCGGATATGGTGCCGAAGGTGAGGCCGGTTGACATCATCAGCGTGTAATAGGCTCCGGCCTTACCGTCATACTTGTGCATTCGGACTGCCGGATACACAGAAACTGCCTTGGTCAGCGTCTTCGCTCCAAATAGAACGAGCAGTGTTACAGGAGCGGCCATCAGTGCCGGCACAGAGACAAACGACCCGGCCCGGATGAAGTAAAACGGTGTCAGCAGTCCAAACGTAAGTGTACGGAGGCGGCGAATCAGCGAATGGTCTTTTCCGACCGTGCCCGCCAGCACCATGCCGATCATGTAAGCCGGAAGAACCGCTTCACTGCCTGCCCACACGGCAAGTCCTCCCATGGCAAAGAGGAAGAAGAGAAGATACTTGGCTTCGAGTTCGGAGACGCGTCCGCCGTATTTCTTGAAGAACCTCGGCGTGAGAAATGGCAGGACTACAAAGACGACGACGGAAACCACCACAAAGATCAGCGTCTTGACGGTGAATGGGGAGAAGATGAGTCCGAGCGCAATCACGGTTCCCAGATCATTGATGAAACAGGCGGCCAGAATAGCTTTGCCGTATTCGGTGACGTTGAAACCCAGTTCCAGCATGACAGCATAGACAACGGCAACCGAGGTCGTGGACAAGGCGACGCCGCACAGCCAACTCGGCATGATCGCCCAATGCAGCACGTAATGCGCGATTGCCGTGCAACCGAGAAATGGTCCGAAGAACCCCGCCAAGCCAATGATCGACGCTTCACGCCACTTGGTTTTGAAGATGATCGGATCGAGTTCCGCGCCGGCAAGGAAGGTCAGAACGATAGCGCCGGTCCCCGCCAGGAACGTGATCCACTGAGTATTCCCGGCCAGGCCGCCCTGCGCGAAACCGAAGAACCCGGTAAGGAATACGCCGATGACCAGTTGCGCCACCGTGCCAACCACAATCTCAGACAGCGCCGTCGAGATCTTGAACCAGATCGCCAACAGCGTCGCGGCCAACGCAAGCCCAACCCAGAGCGCACAAAGAGCCCAAGTGTTCGCCATATGCACGAACTCCTCAATTGTCAGATCAGGGATCGGGCCGGGACATGACTCCGCAACAGGATTCCCTGTCAGGAGTCATCATCTGTCCGGCCTATTGGATGGACAGCGGTTAAGGGTGAACTCCCTCACCACCTACACGTACACAATAGAAGACTGCCTGGAAAATGTCAACGGGCTGTCATCTGTTGGTAACGGCCCATCCAGTAAACCGAGCCGTTTTCCACCCCGGAGCCGATAAATGGATTCTTCCAGGATGATCGGCAATTCCGAAGATCGGTCAGGCATTGCCGCAGTCGGTAGGCGATAAATCCGCCTTCCGTTGAACTGAACACGCCCCAATCACCACCCCATGCCGTGCCAGAGGCTCGGGACAACGACAGTGCCGCCTACTCACGACAGCAGCCGCCCTCTACGTCCCACGCACGCCTGTTCCTATCTGCAACGCCTCTTTAGAAACCTAGACTTGGAGGGCGCTTCCCCTGTCCACGTCATCGGCGCAACGACCAGCTCCAGGCCAATAACGCCGTCACGCTCACCTTCGTCAAGCTCGGCTATTTTCCCATACACAGCCGTCCGGAACAGTCCGCTCCTCTTACGACGGCCTTATGCGTAGAGAGACAAGTGTCGGAATAGACCATAAAGAATATAGAACTACGACCATATGTGTATTATACTGACGTGTATCCTCACGTGGGGGAGGTGGAAATGCCACAAGTTCGCCCAATTCAGCAGTCCCTGTTCCCGGAGCTG
>PLST01000589.1:0-1990 GCA_003164255.1 Acidobacteriaceae bacterium
TTTTCTGCTACCTGTGAGAAATGCGGGTTAGGGTTTCAGGCGGGAGTGCGCTGGTAACGGACGACGTCGACGATGGAAGTGGCGACCAGGCCTTCTTCGACGACTTGATCGAGGAAGGGAATCAGCGCCTTGATGCGCTCTTCAACGTCTATGACGCTGACCTGAATGGGCGCGTCTTTCGAGAACTTCCAGTGACTTGAATGGCGAATGCGGGTACTTGATCCGTAGCCCTCGATGCCGCGAAAGACGATCACTTCCTCAATGCCCAGCTCTTTGCATTTGACCACGATGGCTTCGTGGAGGGGTTTGCCCTGCCAGCGATCGTTTTCGCCGAAGTGGATGCGCAACATGCGCGCTCGGAACTCTTCTTTCATGGCGAACCTCTCTCAGTCTGCCGGGCTGTCAATGGGGCGATAGGCGTACTTGATGATATCGACATTGGAGAAGACGACCAGGCCTTCTTCAACCATCTGGTCAACGATAGGTAGGAAGGATTCGAGTTTTTCGGCAGTGTCGATGGCCGAGAGCATGACGGATCCATGGTGCGAGGACAGGAGCGGCGTGTCCTTGTGGATGCGGCGATGCGCGCCGTAGCCGAGGATTCCGCGATAGACGGTGACACCGGCGATATCGTTTGCGCGCATGGCTTCAACCAGGGCCTTGTAGAGCGGTTTATCGCGCCAGCGATCTTC
Source organism: Acidobacteriaceae bacterium (assembly GCA_003164255.1). Lineage (GTDB taxonomy): Bacteria > Acidobacteriota > Terriglobia > Terriglobales > Acidobacteriaceae > Telmatobacter. The sequence continues at coordinate 693 of PLST01000589.1, forward strand.
TTCGCTGAGGTAGATGCGCATCATCTGGGCCTTGCCCTCGATCTTGAGATGGGCGGGTGGGATGGGCTTTTTTTGTCCTGAGGATTGCGCCGGTTTGACGACGGTTGTTTCCTGCGACTCGATGAGGCCCGTGCCGGCCAACTCTTCCAGCTTGCCCATGAGCGCGTCAACTTTCTCGCGGGTTTCAATGAACTCGATTTTGATGGGCAGCCGATCGGAGATTTCGACGACGCTGGAGGAATGCATGTGGTGATCGGCGCCAAAGCCGGCGGTTCCCTTGGTGACTGTTGCTCCAGAGACGCCACGATAGAAGAGAAAGTCGAGAATGCTGGAGTAGACGGGCACTCCGTGGTGCGTGGCACCGTCGCTGAGATAGATGCAAACTTTGACGGCTTTTCCTGGCTGCAACATGCTGGCTCCGTTCAGGCAACTGAGGATTCTACTGCAACACGAGACGTGCGTCGAGGACGGGCATCAGAGCACATCGGCAAGCAGAGAGCCGCCCCAAACCGCAACCAAACCAAGGACGAGACTTCCAAGGGCATAGAGCGCAGCGAGAAAGAAGGCTCCCGAGCGAATCGAGGACAGCGTCTCCCATTCATAAGTTGAAAAGGTGGAGTAAGCGCCAATGAAGCCGACGGGAATGAGGAATCGCCAGGCGGGGTTGAGATCGGCGCGGCGGCCCAGGTAGGTGAGCGAGAATCCGATGATGACGCAGGCGGTGAGGTTGACGAGGAGGGTTCCGTAGGGAAAACGGATGCCCATGCGTCCGGCAACCGTGGAGCCGACCCAATAGCGCGCGATGGAGCCAAGGGCCCCGCCCAAGGCAATCAGGAGATACTTCTGCAATCCGGTTCTCCTCTCAGTAAAGGTTACACGTAGTGGTCGAAGGGGTCGGCGCGCTGGGCGTCAGGGCTGCGGTTTCGCCTTCGATAAGTGAGTGTGTTTCGCCCACGTTGTGCAGTTCCATGTCAGTTTTGAGGGGGCCTCCGGCCATGATATGCGCGACGATAAGCCCTTATACCCCAATAGTATAGGTTCTTTCTTCGGGAAGTACCTGGAGCATGCCGAAAACTGCCAGCGCCTTGAGCGCCTCACGCAAAGTGGACCTCCCGATGCTCAGGGCAAAGCAGAGTTCCGACTCAGGGGAAGCTTTCCCCCGGCATCCATTTGCCTTCGGAGATTTGGTTGGAGAACTGGGCCGCAACCTGCTCGCCGAATGTGATCCTGAAGAGTGGTTTTGAGGTTGACATGGCTACCTTGCGGTGATCATAGTACGCTCGCTATAACATCAGCAC
>PLST01000589.1:2072-2351 GCA_003164255.1 Acidobacteriaceae bacterium
GGCGAGTTGGCAAGTTCGCGGTGACGATTGCGCATGAGATTTCATTCCTTGCGGGTCGGCGAAGCCGGTGGACAACTGGCACGATGGCAACATTCACGTTGAAAGGAGAGTAAGTCGAATGCCCCGTTTTGCAGCAAATTTAACGATGATGTTCAACGAGGTTCCGTTCCTTGAGCGGTTCAAGGCCGCGGCCGTAGTCGGGTTTACCGCAGTTGAGTTTCTGTTTCCCTATGAGCACACGCCTGAAGAAGTAGCGAACGCGGCAGAGGCGGCAGGGAC
>PLST01000589.1:2385-8531 GCA_003164255.1 Acidobacteriaceae bacterium
ATCTCAAACCTGAAATACGCTGCTGAAAAGCTTGGGAAAGAAAACATTACCCTGCTTCTGGAGGCGATCAACACGCGTGATATGCCAGGCTTTCTGGTATCCACTCAAAAGGATTCACATGCGATTTGCGCTGAAGTTGGCGCGCAGAATTTGAAGATGCAGATGGACATTTATCACATGCAGGTGATGGAAGGCGACTTGGCCACATGCCTCAAGCGCTACGCATCCGAGTGCGGTCACATCCAGATTGCCGGATGTCCTGACCGACACGAGCCAGATACGGGGGAGGTTCGCTACGAATACCTGTTCAGGCTGCTCGATGAAATCGGCTATGCGGGATGGCTGGGTTGCGAGTATCGCCCGGAGGGCAAAACGAATGAGGGCTTGAGATGGCTGAGCGCCGCGCTACGGTGAACGCGCAATCCTGAAGAGAAAGAGCAGACGTTCGATCGTTTGATTGAGGAGGACGCTTGAAATTGAATTCAGGCAAAGACCCATTTACCTGGCAAAGACTTCTCGTTTGATTAGCCAATCTAATGCAAACGGAATTGCACCGAGTGAAACCAGCAAAGACCAAGGAAACCATGCATAAGTTGGCAGTGATTCTTCTCTGTGCCGCTTCGATTCAAGCGGCGGCACAGGATTCTCCGTCGAATCCCGTCGTATCCATCAAGGTTGACCTCGCGAAGCCGCAAGGCGTGTACACGCCCATCTACAGGTGGTTCGGCTACGACGAATCAAACTACACCACGATGAAGTACGGCAAGGAACTGCTGCGGGAGTTGCACGACCTGAGCCCTGTGCCGGTCTACATCCGCGCGCACCATCTGTTCACGTCGGGGAATGGAGTTCCTGAACTGAAGTGGAGTTCGTCGAACGTGTTCTCACTGGATGCCAATGGCAAACCGGTTTATGACTTCACGATCACGGATCAGACGTTCGACTCGTACAAGAGCGCCGGCGTGCGCCCGATGGTGGAACTCGGTTTTATGCCCAAGGATCTCGCGTCAGAGGTTACTGGAATCACAGAGTACCAGCTTCACTATCCGAAGCCGACGATGGGAGGCTCCGTCAATAATCCGCCCAAGGATTACAAGATGTGGGGCGAGCTTGTGCGCAAGTACACTGGGCATTTGGCCGAGCGCTACGGAAGGCAGGAGGTGAGCACCTGGTACTTTGAAGTGTGGAACGAGCCGGATATTCTCTACTGGCACGGGACGCCGGCTGAATATTACAAGCTTTACGATTACGCGGTGGCCGGGGTGAGAGCGGCGTTGCCGGGTGCGATTGTGGGTGGACCCGCGAGCACAGGGCCGGCAAACGAGAAGGCTTCAAAGTTCCTGGATGGCTTTCTGAAGCATTGCCTGAACGACAAGAGCGCGGCTGACGGCAAGCCGATCCCACTGAACTTCATCTCATTCCATCCCAAAGGTTCGCCGAAGCTTGTTGATGGACACGTGCGGATGGGAATCTCAAGCGAACTGAAGTCGACTGAGAATGGTTTTCAGATTGTTGCGAAGTATCCGCAACTGCGGCGCGTGCCGATCATCCTGAGCGAGGCCGATCCCGAAGGCTGCGCCGGATGTTCAATGAAAGTAAATCCGGCTAACGCGTATCGCAACGGCCCGCTTTATCCGACCTATACCGCGGTGGCGATGAAGGCGATGTTCGACCTGCAGGATGCATCGAAGGTGAATCTGCTGGCCATGGTTTCATGGTCGTTTGAGTTTGAAGGAAAAGATTATTTTGAAGGCTTTCGCACGCTGGCAACGAATGGAGTGGACAAGCCGGTGTTGAACGTGTTCCGCATGGCAGGCATGATGGGAGGCGAGCGCGTGGCGACCAGCAGTTCAGGGCAGGTTCCTTTGGCGGAGATTGTGAGCGATGGCGTGCGGCAGGGACCGGATATTGACGCCTTTGCTACAAAGGCCGAACACGAAGCGGCAGTCATGCTTTGGAATTATCACGATGACGATGTGGCTGCGCCAGACGCGGACGTTGAGGTGACGATTACGGACATACCGGTGGGCGTGAAGAAGGTTCTGCTGGAGCACTACCGGATCGATGATACGCACAGCAATGCGTATACGGTGTGGAAGGCGATGGGTTCACCGCAATCGCCGACGCCGGAACAGTACGCGCAGCTCAAGGCCGCGGGGCAATTGGAACTGCTGACTTCTCCGGAGTGGCTCGACGTAAGCAATGGAAAGGTGACGATTGGAACGAGCCTTCCACGGCAGGCCACGTCGCTGATGCATTTGAAGTGGTGATTGGACGGCGAGGATGCGCTGGAGGTTGCAACGGTGGAATGGAACTATAGACATGGTTGCATCGATGCGGACCTTCCAGCATAGAGCCTCCCTGGAGGCGAAGTGGGCTTTGGAAGAAGCCACGTTCGGTGGTACGAAAATAGCAGGGGCTAAAGCCCGAGGTTGATTTTGCGGCTCTTGTGGCACGACTAAAGTCGTGCCCTGATACAAACCATTTCGCCGATGGAGTTTTTCCGCAGCCTGTAAGTTTTTTCGTTTTGCGACCATCATGGCACGGCTGAAGCCGTGGTCTTTCAAAACCCGATTTATGCAACCAGTAGTACAGCGAAAAAACAAAATGTCCGATGCTGGCGTCAGCATCGGACATTTTGTTTGTGGAGAGATGGAAGGGACCGGTTAACGGTCGGTGCAGGAGTAGCAAGGATCGATTGAGGCCTGGATGAGCGGCGTGTCTGCGAGACGCGCGCCCATGACCATCCAGCGGACAGCCGGCATATTTGCAAAGGTGGGCGTACGCACATGGACGCGGCTGGGATTACGCGAGTTCTCCTTCCAGGAGACGCTGTAGATGACCTCGCCACGCGGTGCTTCAACGCGGCTGGTCGCGGTGCCGGTGATGAACTTGAACTTTTCTTCTCCGGTGTTGATTTCTCCGGGCGGGAGTTTGGTGAGCGCCTGGCGAAGAATGCGGCAGCTCTCGATGATTTCAAGCGCGCGGACAAAAAGACGGGCACGAACATCGCCGGCTTTTTCAACGGGCACGTTGAAGTCCATTTCAGCGTATGCGGCGTAGGGAGCTGCTTTGCGCAAGTCCTGGCCGAGGCCTGAGGCTCTGGCCGTGGGACCGACCACTCCGCAGTTGATGGCTTTTTCTTCAGTGAGCACACCGATGTTTGCGCAGCGCGAGCGGGCAGTGGAACTGGTGGTGAAGATGGGGATGACGGTTCGCATCATCTCGCCCTCGAGCTGCTCAATCATGGCGAGTATTGCGGCGGGATCTTCGATATCGCGATTGACGCCGCCGATGCGGTTCATGGAGTAGTTGACGCGGTTGCCGGAGATGGCGGCGAGGACGTCCATGATTTTTTCGCGAATCTCAAAGCAGGTCATGAACATGGTTTTGAATCCCATGAGCTTTGAGGCGATGCCGGCCCAGAGGACATGGGAGTGCAGGCGCTCAAGCTCGGCCATGATGACGCGAATGTACTGGGCGCGCGGGGGAGGGACTTGACCGGTGAGGCCTTCCATGGCCTGGCAAAGGGTGAGGGTGTGAATGTTTGAGCAGATGCCGCAGACGCGCTCCATGAGGGCGATGACCTGGATGTAGTTGCGAGTCTCGGCGAGGTGCTCGATGCCACGGAAGTTGAAACCGATATGCAGCTTGGCGTCGATGACAGTTTCGCCTTCGCAGATCATGTCGAGCTTGTAAGGTTCTTCGAGGGCCGGATGGTAGGGGCCCATGGGGATTTTGTAGCTCATTTTTTGACCTCTTCCTGACCCGGCGCGCCAGTTTCGGGCTTGCAGATATTGGCGATTTCACGGAGGTTGACGCCGAGCGCGTCGCCCTCGCGCAGCAACAACGGTTCGTACACGCGGCCAGTGAATTCGATGGCGTACTCTTCGTGAATCTCGCGTTCGATCCAGTCGACTGCTTCGGTGAGATCGAAGATGCTTTCTATCGTTGGGGTTTGGCCGGGCTCCGATTTCAGCAGAAAGGGAAAGCCAAGGAGCAGGCCGCTGAGATCCCAGTGATATTCCAGGCGGATGCCTTCGTCTTTCGGCAACTGATAGGCGGTGATGGTGATAAAGCGGGCGTGGCAGGCGATCATCTCCATGCAGAGCTCACGCACAGTCAAGGGGCCGGGGTCGAGCCAGTGGACGCCGCCTTTTTCAACCCAGGGTTCGGCGCATCCGAGTTTTTGTTTTAGAGCCTCGAGAAGAATCATTGTGTGCCTCCAGTCGCGGCGTTGGGAGCAGGGGCGCCAACGGCAGGTGATGCATCCGGTTTTACGGCGGGCTTGACGGTTGTCTTGCGCTTTACGGTGTAGGCGTTTTTCAGCTCGCCGATGTGGAGATAGATGGGTGGGGGCGCCGACTCCTGGCTGAGTGCGTGCTCGGCGTGTCCTTCCTTGAGCGCATGCTCTGCGCAGCCTTCAACGCAGCGGCCGCAGAAGGTGCATTGGCCGGGATCGTAGCTCCACGTAAATTCACCTTTGCCGGCTTTGAACTCGATGGCGCGCGCCGTGCAACGGAATTTGCAGATGGCGCATCCGGAGCAGAGTGCGGGGTCGAATTGGACCAGGCCGCGATAGCCCTTGCTTACGGTTGGTCGCGCAGGGAAGAGCGTGGTGCGGTTGCCGCCCCAGAGATTCTTCCACAGCATAGAGAGAATGTTCATGATCTAAGCCTCATGAAGAGCGCGGACGAGACGGCGAGTACCGCGAAGATAAGGGTGCATTGCCAATAGAAACGGACAGTGGTATCGATGGCCAGCCTTGCGGTGGCGGAGGCAAGCGTTGAGAGTGCCAGGACGATGGCAAACATGAGGCCGACGAAGACCAGAGCAGCCAGCCACCAGATTGTGATGTAGGGGGCGGCCAGGGTTGCTACCAGTCCAGTGGCTGCCACCCATTCGAGGCCGTGAGAAAGCTCCCACATGGCCAGCTCGGGTCCGGCGTATTCAACCATGGGGCCGGAGTAGATCTCCTGCTCGGCATTGGGCAGCGAGAAAGGATTCAAGTGCAGCTTGGCAGGCAGGCAAACCAGCAGGGCGAGCACGCCGAGCCAGCGCATGGGTGAGGCCGGCAGGGCGGCGAGCGATTCGAGCCGGAAAGTATGCTGCGAGGCGGCGATAGAAACGATGGCGAGAAGGAAGACAACATTGTAGGCAACGCTGAGGACGGCTTCACGCGCTGAGCCGATTTCGCCAAAGATGGAGCGCGATGAGAATCCCGCGGCGATGATGCACATGGAGGGAAGCTCAAGGAGGGCGAGCAGCAGAATGAGGTCGCCTTCAAAGCCGCCAGAGGAGGGAAGTACCGGCAGCAGGCCGACGGCTCCCGCCGCGGCTGAGACGGCAATGAGCGGCCAGGCGCGCATGAGCAGGCCGCCTACACCGCTGCGCGGAGGCGTGGATTTGCCGAGCAGCTTTATGAAGTCAAAGAACGGTTGCATGAAGGGCGGGCCGACGCGGCCTTGCATCAAGGCGACGGCTTTGCGCTCGACCCAGAGAAAGAACCAGGCTGCGGGTACGGCGAACAGGAGTCCCGGGAAGATGAGCAGGCGCGCTAGCGCGGTGGTCAGATTCATGGCTGCACCTCCGCGGGGGTTTCGGCGATCACGATTTCAGTGGCGGGCGGGTTATTGCCGCGCGCGGCCAGAATCTCAGCAGCCTTGGCGACGCCCTGGATGATGGCGTCAGGACGGGGAGGGCAACCGGGGACAAAGACGTCGACGGGAATGTGCTTGTTGAGTGGGCCGTCGAGGGTGCGGCTGTCGATGAAGACGTTGGTTGTGGCCGGGCAGGAGCCAATGGCGACAACCGCCTTGGGGCCGAGGACCTGATCGTAGACGGTGTGAATGGCTTTGACGGCGTTGTGGGTGACGGGTCCAGTGATGCAGAGGATGTCAGCGTGGCGGGGACTGCCTTCAAGCCGTACGCCCAGCTGCTCGGCGTCATAGCGGGGGGTGAGGCTGGCCACCAACTCGATGTCGCAACCATTGCAGCTGCCTGAGTTCATATGGAAGAGCCAGGGGCTGTGGCGGCGCGAGTAGCACATCAATTTGTTCCAGAGGTTCATAGTGTCCCCCACTTGAGCATGTCGAGCAGGTTGGGCCATATGCCGGCGGCGAGGATCAAGACGACCAGGAGAACGA
>PLST01000561.1:0-2196 GCA_003164255.1 Acidobacteriaceae bacterium
TTAGGAAACCGATGCTCTATCCAGCTGAGCTACGGGGCCACTTTTAGAATGAGCTACTTACGATTGTTTAAAACTTCTATCCCTCACAGTACCTCACAGCAAATAAAATCGCCTCAGGGCCGATAACCCGAGTGAGTTCAGAAGGTGAAAGACTTGAGTACAAAGAGATCACAGTACCAACAGGGTAGCATCAGGAAGGTTCCTAAGGCGAAGGAATGGGTGGTGGAGGCGGCCCAAGACGAGGTGAACGAACTAATGTATCCCCATGGTTGAGCCTTGGTTCACTTGGATCCCACTAGCCGACGAACCGGCAGGAACCACGTCAGTGAGTGGGTTGGCCTGTTAGCGCCAGTTGACGGTGTTGTCCAGAAAGATTGGAGAACACAAACTACTTTTCAGAATGGATCCTGGATTGGATACATAACATGGCGTAGCGATCTGTTGAGGCATTGAGCCCCCAAGGAATGGGTCGTCTAAACCTTCAGCACATCGCCCTCCCGCGCCACAATCTGGTAGAGCACTGGGTTTACAAAGAAGCCCAGAAATAGCCGCGACACCAACCCTGCCACGATTACGATGGCAAACGGCTTCTGCGTGTCGGAACCGATGCCTGTCGACAGTGCCGCAGGCAGCAGTCCCAGGCATGCCACCAGCGCCGTCATCATGATGGGCCGCAGCCGCAGCAGAGAAGCCTCGCGCGTTGCTGTTCGGATGTCCATGCCTTGCTCAATGCGCAGTTTGTTGATGTAGGAGACGAGAATCACGGCGGTTTCCACCGAAACGCCAATCAACGCCAGCAGACCCAGCGCCGACGACGCGCTGAAAGCCGTCCCCGTCAGCTTCAGCGCCAGCAATGCGCCCACCGGCACCGTGAGGACCACTCCCACCAAAATGACCACCGGGTATTTGAAGTTATCGTAAAGCGCAAACAGGATCATGAAGATGATGAACACCGCCAGCGGGCCGATGACCGCCAACTGGCGTTCGGCTGCCAGGAACTCGTCGTACTCGCCGCCCCATGTCAGCCGGTATCCTGCCGGCAGCGATTTTTGAATGTCGGCAATCGCCCNNCTGAACGCCGATGTACCGCGAATTATTTTCGCGGTAGATAAGCGCCGCCCCGCCCGACTCCTTAATATCGGCCAGCGCGCTCAACGGAATCTGTTGCCCGGTCGGCGTGCCCACCAGCAGACTGCCGATCTGCTGTGCGCTCTGGCGGAACTCCGGCTTCATGCGCACCACCAGATCGAAGAGCTTTTCGCCCTGCACCACTTGCGTGGCCGCCTGCCCGCCCACCGCCGCCTGCACAATCGCTTCTACGTCTGCCACGTTGACGCCGTAGCGCGCGATCTTGCCGCGATCCACATTGATGGTCAGAGTCGGCTGCCCCAGTTGGCGCACCACGGTCAGTTCCGTGAATCCTGGAACCTGGCTCAGCCGCTGCTTGACCACCTGCGCCGTGTTCTGCAGCACATTCAGGTCAGGCCCGTAGATCTTCACCGCCAGCGCGCTCTTGAGGCCCGTCAGCGCCTCGTCCACTGCGTCTTCCGCCGGCTGCGTGAAGTTGAAGATCACGCCCGGAAACGTATCCAGTTGCTTCTCAATATCCGCTTGCAGCGCCGCTTTGCTGTGAATCGATCCCGTCTTCCACACTGCGTCGCTATAGGGCTTGAGCCCTACGTAGAACTCGTCGTTGTAGAACCCCGTCGGATCGGTGCCGTCATCGGGCCGCCCCAGTTCCGAGCCCACGTCCGTTACCATCGGGTACTTCATCAGGATGTCCCGCACCTGGGGCGAAAAGTTGCTCGACGTCTCGAAGGAAACCGTATACGGCATGGTGGCGCGAATCCACATTGCGCCCTCGTCCAGGTGCGGCATGAACTCACCGCCGATAAACGGAATCAGCAGCAGAGTGGCCAAAAGGATGATTCCCGCCAGAGAAAGCGTCGTTATCGGCCAGTCCATGCACCAGTCCAGCCAAACCGCATATTGCTTGAGGATCCACTGGAATGGCTTGTTCTCTTTCTCGTGCACGCCCTTCTTGAACCACAGGGCACACAGCACAGGGACAAGCGTCAGCGTCAGAATCAGGGCCCCCACCAGCGCGATGGCCACCGTGTCCGCCATCGGCTTGAACAGCTTGCCGGAGGGGCCGGTGAGCGCGTAAATGGGCAGATACCCGGCAATGATTACGGC
>PLST01000561.1:2267-5928 GCA_003164255.1 Acidobacteriaceae bacterium
AGCGGAATGGTAAGCGCCACAATGACTGCCGCGCGGAAGCTGACCAGAAACGCCATCAGCACCACGAACACAAGTATCATGCCCATCAGCAGGTTGTGTTCCACCGTATCGATCGTCAGTTGCACCAGGTCGCTACGGTCGTAGTACGGGCGCACCTTCACGTCCGGCGGCAGAATGTGTTCGTTCAGTTCCTGGGTCTTGGCTTCCACGCCCTTCAGCACATTCTGTGTCTGCTCGCCGCGCCGCATCATGATGACGCCTTCCACCGCGTCATCCGTCTTGTTGAAACCGAACTCGCCCAGTCGCGGCGCGTTCCCGATCTCCACCTGACCGATGTCCCCGATGCGCGTGGGCACGCCGTTCTGCGTGCCCACCAGGATATTGGCAATGTCTGACGTGTCGCGCACCAGGCCCACGCCGGTCACATAATCGGACTGCTGGCCCTGCTCGTAGAATCCTCCGCCAGCGTTTGAATTGTTTACCGAGAGCTGCTGAATAACAGTTGGCACGGTCACGTGATACGCGTAAAGTTTGGCCGGATCGAGCAGCACTTGGTACTGCATCACGGTGCCGCCAAAGCCGGAGTCGTCTGCCACGCCCGGCACCTGCTTGAACTGCCGCTCCAGTACCCAGTCTTCAATCGTCTTGAGTTCCTGCGGCGAGCGGTCGGGGCTTTCGATCACGTAACGATACACAAGCCCGGAAGGGCTAGCCAGCGGCGATAGAGTCGGCGTCACGCCCTGCGGATACGTCACTTCGCTCAGCCGCTGGAACACCACATCGCGCGCAAAGTAATCGTCCGTGCCCTCGTTGAAGGTCATGATCACGTCCGAAAGCCCGTAGAGCGAAATCGAACGCATCACTGTCAACTTCGGAACGCCGTTCATCTCCACTTCCGTGGGGACGGTCACCAGCCGCTCCACCTCTGACGCATCGTGGCCCGCCCATTGCGTAATCACTTCCACCATGGGCGGCGATAGATCCGGATATGCATCCACTGGCATGTTGTGGAAGGCGATCCCTCCACCCACAGCCATGAATGCCGCCAGGAAAAGGACAATCGGCTTTTGCCGCAGTGCAAATTGAACGATGCGATGAATCATCCCTGCCTGTCCTCTCAGTGCTGCAGTGAATTGACGACTTGCAGGAACAGGCTGCCGTCACCGACAACCTTGTCGCCCGGCGATATACCCTTTACGATCTGCGTTTCGTTGCTCTGCGCCTGGCCCAGCACTACGTCCCGCCGCCCAAACTGGTCCGCTCCCATCAGCGCATACACAAATGGCTGATTGTTGTCGTCGCGCAGAATTGCCGCATTCGGCACCACCAGCGCATTCTTCAGCACGCCGGCCGTGACCGTCACTGTGCAGTACATATCGCGCTTCAGCTTTTCCCCCGGATTGTCCACTACGATGCGTGCCTGCAGCGTCCGCGTGTTCGGGTCGAGCGCCGGCGACACATACGAAATCCGGCCGTGGAAACTGTCAGGAAACGCATCCGTCTGCACCACCACGTCTTCGCCGCTTTTCACGTGCTCCAGATCCCCCTGGTATACGTTCGCCAGAACCCATACTGTGCTGAGGTCTGAGATGGTGAATGCCTGCGTCTGTCCTGCCTGCACCACCTGTCCGGGCGAAACCAGCCGCTCCACCACCTGGCCCGCAATCGGCGCCAGCACCGGAATCTGCGCTGAAGAAGGCGCCTTCGCCAGATCCTCAGGATTCTTGATGCCCAGAATTCTCATTCCCTGCTCGGCCGCCTTCAAATCGGCCTCGGCCTGTGTGCGATTGCTCTCCGCCTGCTCCAGATCTTGCTGCGCTATCGCGTGGTGCGCATACAGGTCCTGCGCGCGTACATAAAACTTGTCCGCCAGCCGGAAGGAGTCCGCGGCCTTCAAATAGCCGTCGAGCAACTGGGCGTAGTCCGGGCTGCTCACCTCAAGCATCGGTTGATTCATCCGCACATGGTCGCCTGGGACCACCATGATCCGGCTCACCGGTCCGCCCACCTGCGTAATCACCGGCGTTGTCCTGAATGCGTTGTATGCCACCGCGCCCGTCAACCGCAGTGTGTTCGTCATCGCGCCGGGGGATATCGTCGTCAGTTGCACGTGGCTCATCTGTTCCGCGGGAATAGTGAACAATTGCGGCGTCGCCGACGGCGATGCCTTCGACGAAAACGAGGTCATTCCACTCGCATTGTCGTTCGAGTGGCAGCCGGCTAATGCTGGCAGCACAAGGAGTAGAGGCCACACGCTCAACATGCGGCGAACTCCGTTCATATTGTGTGCGTGTCTCATGGTAAGCTCCTGGTCCCTACCGCGTCGCGAAGCTGCTCCAGCGCCTGCAGGTACGATGCCAGCGCCTGCCGGTAGCCGAGTTGCGTTGCGCGAAAACTCCGTTCTGCATCCAGAAAGTCCAGCAGGCTCACCGCTCCGCGCTTGTACGCGTAATCCGTAATGTCCCGGGACTGTTGCGCATCGTCGAGGTAGCCTGAGCGATACAGCCCCACAACCTCGTTGTTCGCCTGCCAGCCCTCGTACGCGTCTCTCACATCCGTCAGCACCTGNNTTGCGATCGAAGATCGGCAATTGCATCGATCCAAAAAGCGAAATGTCATTCAGATAGCCAAGGTGCGTGTAGTTGATCTGTCCGGTCACGTCTCGTTTGCCGATTGCCTTTTGCAGGCTGAACGCGCTGTTTGCCGCCGCGATCCCTTGCTGCGCCGCCTGCAGGTCCGGCCGGCTCTTCAGCGCCGCCGCCTGCATATCTTCGAGCCCGCCCTTCATCGGCTGATAGTCGAAGCTCGCTGCCAGGTCGTAGTCCGCGCTCACTTGCTCGTATCCCAGCAACTGTCGCAGATCCGACAGCCCCTGCACTCGTGCCAGCTTGGCCTGTGCCACATCCATCTGGAATTGCAACAATTGCAACTTCATCTTCAGAAAATCGTCCAGACCGATATTGCCCGCCTTGTAGCGCGCCTCGGTAATGTCCACCGTCTCCTGAAAGCTCTTCAGGTCCTGGTTGGCAAGCTCCAGCGTCGACTCGGCAAGTTCCACGTTGATGAAGTCCGTGGCCACGCTGAACGTGAGCGTGCGCTCGTTGTCGGCCACCTGCCACCGCGTCACGGCAGTCTGGTCCTTCGCCGCCTGCAGCCGGTGCTGCCGCTTCTTTCCACGTTCGAACAGGTAGCTCACGCCTACGTCGAATTGCGCCGTATTGTCCATGTAGTCAGCGCTGAAATTACTGGGTTGGAAGATAGGTAGAAACTGCGAGTCGCCCAGAAGCACCGGATCAGGCCGAAGGTTGGCGGTAATCTCTTCCGCCTCGTTTTCCTGGATCGTGGTCCGCGCCGCCAGCAGATTGTGATTGTGCTCAAGCGCCATCTGGATCGCCTGATCCAGCGTGATCAATTGCGCGCCGGGCTTCTGCGCCAACTGGCTGACCGCCGGCGCCTGGCTACCCTGCGGCGGAGACTGAGCGCCCTGCGCTAACGCAACTGCTGACTCCGTGATCGAAGACGAAAGCACGAGTGTACAAATAAGCAAGGTTGTCGAACGCATAGGCGCTCCAACTCCTGAACGGAAGAAATAGCCGATATAGATGTGCCGCGGAGGCACGACGCGGGGGGATTGGCTATACAGGAGGGGCGCGGGGCGGCT
>PLST01000127.1:0-7996 GCA_003164255.1 Acidobacteriaceae bacterium
CGGAGAACAGAGATCAGGGGTCAGATATCAGAGATCAGGGGCCAAGCGGCGATGTTCTGCCTGTGGGGTTCGTTTCCAGGGCATTCAGTTTTGTCTTTATTCCTTCTTGCCCTCGGCGCGTTTGGTGATTGATCTCTGACCCCTGATCTCTGATCTCTGATCTCTGCTTTTCAGGAGGCGACTCACTTGGTTCGATTCACGGGATTGCTGGGAATTGTGGCCGTGCTGCTTGCGGCGTGGCTGGGCTCGACCGATCGCAAACACATTCGCTGGCGCACGGTGATGTGGGGGCTGGGCCTGCAGGTCACGTTCGCGTTTCTTGTACTGCGCTTCAATTACGGACAGATGTTCATGAGCTGGGCGGGCGGCGTGGTAACGAACATGCTGTCTGCCACGTTTGCCGGAACCCAAGTGCTGTTCGGCCAGCTTGGGCTGCCTAATTCCGGCGCGTTCGGGAGCATGCTGGGCGCGAACAAGGGCGCCATCTTTGCGTTCCAGGTGTTGCCGACGATCATCTTCATTTCGGCATTCTTCGCCGTGCTTTATCACATCGGGTTAATGCAGATCATCATCCGCGCGATGGCGTGGGTGATGCTGAAGACGATGCGCATCTCCGGAGCGGAGAGCATGAACGTGGCTGCGAGCATCTTCATGGGACAGACCGAAGCGCCGCTGACCATCCGGCCGTTTCTGTCGAAGGCCACGCGCAGCGAACTGATGGTGATCATGACGAGCGGCATGGCGCATGTGTCCGGCGGCATCATGGCCATGTACATTGCGCAGGGAGTGGAGGCGCGGCATTTGCTTTCCGCCGTGATCATGACGTCTCCGGGAACGATTCTGATCGCGAAGATGCTGGTGCCCGAACGCGAGGTTCCGGCGACCGAGGGCAAGGTCGTGATCCCCAAGGACGAATTGCACGCGGATGAAAACCTGATTGGCGCGATTGCGCGCGGCACCATTGACGGCGGAAAGCTGGCGATGAATGTGGCGATCATGCTGGTGAGCTTTCTGGCGCTGGTGGCGCTGCTCGATATGGTGCTGACGTGGATTCATGGCGGCGTGCCATGGATTCCCGGGTCGTTGGGACAAATTCTTGGCTACCTGTTTGCGCCGGTGGCGTGGCTGATCGGCGTGCCGTGGCACGATTGCATGGCGATTGGCAACCTGCTTGGCACGCGCATGGCGCTGAACGAAGTGATCGCGTACATCGCGCTCGGCGCAGAGAAAGCGACGCTTGCACCGCGCTCGTTTACGATTGCGACCTTTGCGCTGTGCGGGTTTGCGAATCTTGGTTCGATTGGCATGCAGATTGGCGGCATCGGGGCGCTGGTACCGGAACGGCGCAACGACCTGGCCAAGCTGGGCGTGCGCGCGATGCTGGCGGGAACGATGGCGAACTTGATCTCGGCGTCGATTGCCGGAATCTTTCTGGGGTGAGGGACCGACATGGCGCGTAGATTCGTTGGTGCGCTGGCAGCGCTGGTGCTCATGCTGCTCGCTGCTGATGTTGCTGGCGAGGCACAGCGGAGCTATGCGGGCTTTGACCGGAATGATTATCCGGGGGACGCATCCCTCGCCGCATTGCGCAAGAGTTTTTTCTACGCGGGCTATTGGTTGAACGATCCGCCGGGGGCGCAGCAGAATAGTTGGGTGGGCAAGCGCGCGTTGCTCAAGCAGAACGGCTTTGGATTTCTGGTGCTGTTCAACGGGCGACTTGATGCGGAGTTGAAGGACAAGGACGCAGCGGCACTGGGAACTGCGGATGGGCAGGGTGCCGTGGCTGCTGCCGCGCGGGAGGGATTTGCGGCCAACGTGCGCATCTTTCTTGACCAGGAAGAGGGCGGACGGCTGCTGCCGGAGCAGGCCGCATATCTTTTTGCGTGGGTGGATGCAGTGCGAGCTGGGGGAGCGCGGACGGGCGTGTATTGCTCGGGCATCGATGTGCCAGAAGGCCACGGCACGATCAGCACTGCGCGGGATATTGTGGAACGTGAAGCCGCGTTGGCAAAGAACTCCTCTAAAGATTCGGAGCGACGCCTGGCGCTTTGGATTGCCAACGACAAATGCCCGCCGTCGCCGGGATGCACGCTGAAGAATCCCCCGTTGAAAACGGTTGTGACGCCATCGCTCAAGGATTTCCTAGTGGTCTGGCAATATGCGCAGTCTCCGCGGCGGGCGGAGTTCAGCCGCGCCTGCCCTGCGAATAACGCGCCGGACGGGAACTGCTACGCGCCGGGACTGGCGCAGACGCCGGACTCGATTGTGGATTTGAATTCGGCGGATTCGGTGGATCCGTCGGAAGACAAGTAAGCAGAACGGTTCCTGAGTTGATTGACTGACGCCAACCAGGATTTCTCAATCCCCGGTCCCCAAATGCGAGGGACCGGGGGCACCCGATCGATTTTTTGGAAGACAGATGCATCGCATTGTTTGCGATCAGCCCCGTAGTCGTTTCATCCGGTAGTAGAGCGTGAGAAATGTGACGGTGCCGCAGGTGAGCAGGCTGGCCGCCATGCCGAGGGTGAGCGACAAATCCTGCTGGTAGAGGCCGTGGACGATGCCGATGGCTTGCAGGATGCTGAAGCCGCCAAAGGTGATGAGCGAGATGCCTTCATCGGTTTTCTTGCGCCAGACGGCGATGACCTGGGGTACGAAGAGCAGCGCGTTGCAGCCGAGGCCGAGGCCAAAGATGATGGCGACAATCTGCTTCATGCTGTGTGCCCCTGGGCGCCAAACCTCTCGGCATTGCGGGCCTTGGCCTTGGCGGCTTCTTCTTCGCGACTGCGCGAAGGGGCGCTGGTTTCGAGCGAGCTGAGCAGGCGCGCGGAAATGGCGGCGATGTCGTCGACGGCCTGATGAAAAGCAGGCTCGTTGGCTTTGGAGGGTTTGGTGAAGCCGCTGACCTTGCGCACAAACTGGAGCGAAGCTGCGCGAATCTCCTCGTCTGTGACGGGTGGATCGAAGTTGAAGAGCATTTTGATATTGCGGCACATCGGAAAAGACCTCAGACAAAGATTTGATGCTACGATGGCTCGGTAATTACGGAAGATTACGCGCTCCAGCGAGAAGGAACCCGCGGGGGCTAAAGCCCTCACTCTTATTTTGGCCTACTTCCGGCACGACTGAAGTCGTGCCCTGACACTTATTCTGGCTCCGCCGGAGTTTTTCCGTCGTCCGTTTGGGCGGATCTCGATCCAGAACCTTTGGTCTCTCCTCCGTTCCCACGTGAGACTGCCGTCACATTTCGTTGCGGGTACCCTTTGCTAGTCTCGATGCGTGCCATACGAGCAATTCATCTATCCCGCATATGACACGCCGCTGGTGGAGGCCTACGGCGGCCGGTTCGAATCGGTTTTCGTGGTTCTTCATCCGTTTGTGAGCGTGCCGGAAGAGCTTGCGTGGAAGGTAGCGAAAACTTACCCGACCGATGAGCAGATCGTTGCGTGCGGGGCCAAGTGCACGTGGGGCGAGGCGGCGGTTCATACGCGCCTTCGCAACTGCGCCCGGCTGAACCAGGCGCTGCTGACTTCGATTCGATCGATTGGCGACGACCTTTGCGACTTCAAGGCAAGCGAAGCCCTGAGCGGCTTTCTTGAGTCAGAACCGGTGTGGATGCCGAGCGAAGGCAGATTTGAACCGCTGCTGCAGGCGGATTTTTTGAGAGCATTTGAGGCGGCGAAACAGGATGAACTGGTGTTTGTGCCGGAGTTTCCTGCCGTTGATGCAGTGCAGCGGTTGGATCTGCGGAAGCTGACAGATCGCGAGGCTGCGTTTCCTGTGCGTGGTAGCCTGGTTGCTCCGGATGCCTCCTTTCTGTTCACGGTAGATTGGGACAGCTTTTTCACGCTGTTTTATGGCCCGCTGAGGTTTGTGACCGAAGTGGTTGGCCAGCGCGGGCTGGAAGGATTCTTCGCGGGGCAAACGACTGAACATTTCTGGTTCAATTACCTTATGGGCTGCGCCACGGTGACGATTTCCCCCGAGCACTGGCCTGCTTTCTGAGACAACAGCACGCAAGCCTGGGCCGAGCGACGATCGAGTTCTGTTGGTGCGCCGTTCCGCGCTGCCGCCTGTAGAATGTCGAAAGCATAAGGTCAGGACTCGCATATGACTTACTTCGATCAGGTAACTGAAGGTGCGGCGCTGCTGCGAAGCAGGATGGGCGGGCTCGCGCCGCGTGTAGGCATCGTTCTGGGCTCGGGACTGGGCGCTGTTGCGGACGCGGTCGCGAATCCGGTGATTGTGCCNNGGGCTGCTTGGTGGCGTGCCGGTGGTGGTAATGCAGGGGCGCGTGCACTGCTACGAGGGGTACACGCCGCAGCAGGTCACCTTCCCGATGCGCGTTTTGGGAATGCTGGGGGTGCGGGCAGTGGTGCTGACCAACGCGGCCGGCGGCATCAAAGAGGGCTACCACGTGGGCCAGTTGGTGGCGCTCGGCGACCACATCAACCAGATGGGTTGGAATCCGCTGACGGGACCGAACGAGCCGCGCTTTGCCGTGCGCAAGGGCGCGGGGCTGCGCTTCTTCGACATGACAGAGGCGTACAGCATTCGGTTGCGTGCAGTGGCGAAAGAAGCAGCGAAGGAAGAAGGATTGGAACTGGATGAGGGCGTCTACCTGGCAACACCGGGGCCGAGCTTTGAGACGCCCGCGGAGATTCGCGCGTTTCGCTCGCTGGGGGCAACGCTGGTGGGCATGTCGACGGTGCCGGAGACGATCGTTGCACGGCACATGGGTATCGAGGTGCTGGGCATCTCCTGCGTGACCAACCTGGCTGCGGGGCTGAGCTCATCGCACCTGAGCCACGAAGAAGTTTCAGAGACGGGCAAGCAAGTCGAGCGGCGGCTGGCTGGATTGCTGGAGCGGGTTGCGGGCAAGATCGCGGCAATTGTGAGCGCGGAGACGGAAGCGAAATCGTGAAAGAGAACGACGGCAAGAGCGCGCAAGAGACCGACAGACCACGGTTGCCCTTTCCGCCGGTGGTGCTGGGGATTGCGGGCTGTTCGGGCTCAGGCAAAACGACGCTGGCCGCGGAGCTGGCGCATGCGCTTGGCGGCATCCACTTCCACCTGGACAACTACTATCGCGACCTGGGGCACATGCCTTTCAAAGAACGGATCCAGCAGAACTTTGACGATCCGGCGATGATTGAGAGTCCGCTGCTGGCCGCACAGGTGNNTCTGGTAGTGGAGGGTTTGTTTGCGCTCTACTATCCGGAGCTGCTGCCGGTTTACAGTTTGCGGGTGTATATCGAGACGCCGGATGAGGTCTGCTTTGAACGACGACTGAAACGCGATACGGAGCAGCGCGGACGGACGCACGAGTCAGTGCGGCGGCAGTATGAGGCAACGGTGCGGCCATCGAGCCTTGCGTTTGTGCGGCCGTCGGCGGCGAATGCGGATTTGCAGGTGGATGGAACGGGCGCACTGGACTGGAAGGTGGAACGGGTGTTGACGGAGATGCGGGCGCGGGGGCTGCTGCAGCTGGGGGCGGAGTAAGATGCCCGCTTCCTGATTCCGAAAAAATCAGTTCTTATTTTGCGGCGGTCAGCGCCGCAACCGGCAGCAGCATGTCTTCCTTGCGCATGACCAGATTGGTGGCGTTGATGGTGGCGAGCTCAAAACCGTGGCCGTGGGTGATGGCGTCGGTTGGGCAGGCCTCGACACAATAGCCGCAGAAGATGCAGCGGTTGTNNTGTAGACCTTGGCGTAGCGCTCGGAGGAGGAGATGCGGACCTCGGCGGTGTTTTCGTCGGCCTCAATGTAAATGCAGTTGGCGGGGCAGGCAGCCGCGCAGAGGAAGCAGGCGACGCATTTTTCAAGGCCGTTTTCGTCGCGCTGCAGGACGTGTGCGCCGCGGTAACGCTGCTCGAGGACGGCTCCGCGAAGAGGGCCCGGACCATCGGGATAGTTCTCAACCAGTGTGGGTTGGAGCATTTCGCCGAAGGTGATGCTCATGCCCTTGGCGATGCCGGCTAAGTTGCGCACGATGGACATAGAGCTAGTATACGATGAAGTCGAGGAGAGAATCACGATGGGGATGGGCGTCTGGGCGGTTTTAGTGCTGGGATTGAGCGTGGGAGCGGCAGGCGCGCAGTCGCAAAACAGCCAGGGCCAGATGGAAGGCATGGACATGGGCCAGGGCCAAAGCCAGCCAAAAACCCAGGATGCGGGCGGCGGAATGGACATGGGCCATTGCGGCGGCATGGGCCATTGCATGGGGATGAGCGGGGCATCGGTGATGCAGGGAAAAGGCATGCCTCCGCTGGCGGCCGGGGCGATGCGCATCACCTACAACGGGAAACTCTCTGACTGGACGCTGGCCGCACTGGCCGCGGTGCCGCACAAGACCATCACCGTCTACAACGAACACACCAAGGCGACTGAGACGTATTCCGGAGTGCCGCTGATCGATCTTGTGACCAAGCTGGGCGTGGCCAGCCAACCTCATGGGAAGGACCTGGCGATTTACCTGGAGGCGATCGGAACGGACGGCTACAAGGCGGTGTACTCGGTGGGCGAAGTGAATCCTGACGTGCATGACGGCACTGTGCTTGTGGCCGACGCAGAGGATGGCAAGCCGATTGGCGCCGATGGGCCGCTGAAACTGGTGGCGACCGGCGAGAAGCGCCCGGCACGCTGGGTACGCAACCTGGTGGGCGTGCGGGTTCTGACGGCGGAGTAAAAGAGCCGGCCTGGACGCGGACGCGCTCAAATTTCTGAAGACCGTGCGGCGATGCGGGCGGTGCGCAGAAAATAACTTTACATCGATACGCAAAAGAGGATACAAGTGGTCAGGCTCTGACCGTCGCATTTCCCCGTCTTCAGGCCCTCCCCTTCAAGCGACGATTGAGCCCATCAGGACAAAATCCAGGAGGAAAAAGAGAGATGAGAAAGATCACCCGCCTGTTTCTGGGAGTGTCTCTTGCGGTTTCCGGTATCACGATGGCCGCAGCGCAGGATCAAGCAACCGCAACCATGCATCCGCCGAAGTACATCCAGGTCACGGTGGAATACACCAAGCCCGGCAAGGGCGGACTTGCCCATGACAAAACCGAGAGCGCATTCGTGGCTCAGATGGCGAAGCTCAAATTCCCGATCAATTACTGGGCCTTCAACTCCCTGTCGGGCAAGCCCCGAGCCATCTACATCTCGGGATTCGACTCGTTTAGCGAACTGGGAAAAGCCAACAAGATGTTCGACAACCCGGGAGTGGGAGCAACGATGGAGCCCCTCAACGTGGCGGATGGCGAGCTTCTTGAGGACTCAAAATCGATCATCTTCAGCTACGACAAGGATCTGAGCTTGCGGCCGGGGCCAGACCTGCTCCACATGCGCTTTCTTGAAGCGGACATCGTCCATGTAAAGGAAGGCCACATCAAGGAATTCCGCGAACTGGCGAAGATGTGGGTCGACGGTTATGGAAAGGCGGGCTCGGCCTTCCACTGGGATGCTTTCCAGGCTCAGTACGGCGAGGAAGCAGGCTACTTTGTTTTTCTGACTGCCGACAAGTCGATGGATGATTTGGACGCCGAAACCGCGGATGGCGAAAAGTTTGTTGCAGCGCTGACCGACGAGCAGAAAAAGAAGTTGCGCGAACTGCGCGAAGCTGCGATCGATGAGGATCGCACGGAGCTTTACTACGTGAACCCGTCACAGAGCTATGTTCCGGATTCGTTCATCAAGGCCGATCCCTTCTGGAAGCCCAAGTCGGGAGGGGCGGCGAAACCAGCGGCCAAGCCGGCGGCGAGCGACAAGAAGAGCAATCCGTAGAGAGAAGAGTAAATCGGAACGAAGAGCGGCCCCGGCATTGTGCCGGGGCCGCTTTTGCTTTTTCGGTGTGGATGCTGCATTTCAGGCCGTGAGGCGGGAGGGCTTGGGTCGCGGTGGGTGCGCAGCGTGCTGGCGGTCCTGGTTTTGACGGCGCAGTAGCTGCGCACCCATTGCCGTGAATCCGCTGCAATTGCCGCGGAGACCTGAGAAACACTAGAAC